>VXME01000095.1 GCA_009861545.1 Acidobacteriota bacterium
GAAGCTGGCGACGCCGGCAGGCCGAGCGGCGTATGCGGAGCGCAAGTGGTTGTCGACGAACAAATGCTTGTAGCGTTGTTGAAAGCTTCGTCGCACCCCGTCGTCGTTCTTGACGAGATTCCGCGCCTTGAGCAGCAAGTCGAGAAAATCCAGCGCTCCGGCCCTCGTCTTCGCATTGTCGTACCGTTCCTCACAGGTCCGCAGTTCGTCGCGCAGCAGCGCAGCCAAGTCAGCGTTCGCATCGGCCTCGAACTCGCCTAGCTCGGTCTGGAGCGCATCACGCATCTGCCAAACGTCCGTACGCGAAATGCCACGGCCGTAGTGTTCACCTCGGCCCTTGCGAGCACGCTTGAAATCCTGGTTCTGGCCGAGCTCGATGAGCAAGCTCTCAAGCCGCGTATAGTCGCGCTGTGTCACCCTCTCGGTGCGGTGGATGTCCTCACTCAGCCGCCGCACAGACCTGGTGTCCACAAAGAGGTGGTCATAGCGGCTCGTAGGGCTGGCTGACTGATCAGCGAACCGGTGCAGCCGCTCGACCAGCGCATCGATCCGATCTTCCCGGTCGAACGGGGGACGTTGCCACCCCGCGTGGAAGTCGCGCCATTGCGACAGCTCCCAGCCGGCGTTACGAAGGCGCTCTATCGGAGCCTCGTGGGTGCCGGAGCCAGGCTGGAAGCCGGCGAACACTGGACGTCGCAAAGAACGTTGCACGCCCTCGGGCGGATCGGCGAGCTGCTCCTGGAGCCAGTGCTGAAAGCTGGTGTTGTACATTCGCCGGGCCTGAGCTTCAGTCAGCACTGTGAAGAGCGGATCGACCTGCGCCTCGACGGGCCGCTCGCCAAGTAAGTCGGCACAGAAGCCGTGAATGGTGCTGATCTGCGCTTCTTCCAACCGGCGCAGCGCGTTGTCCAGCCGATTCCTCTTCTTGGACGCGGGTGCCGCCGCCTGCCGAGCCGCTTCGAGCGTCTCGCGAAGCCGCAACTTCAGTTCGCCGGCCGCCTTCTCGGTGAACGTGACGCCAACGATCTCGGTGACCTCGGCGCGGCCCGTCTCGATCACACGCACCATGCGGTGGACAAGCTCGGTCGTCTTGCCAGTCCCGGCGGCGGCCTCGACGATCAGCGTGTCGTCGAGGGCCGAGGTGATGAGGTCGCGGTCGCGTTGATCGGCGAGCGCCGACGTCTGCTTTTTCGTTGTCATCGTCCAGGAACTGCGCTTCCTCCCACCGTTCCGAGCGGTTGGCTCCTCGCACCGTTCGAGCGCCTGGGAAACCCCGGTGTCCCGGCTGACCGACGGCGGCTAGGCCTACAGGCGACCAAGTCCGGGCAACGGCCGTAGACACTCACCTCGGGACCGGAGATCGTCCTCGCCCAACCCTTGAGGCTCGACGCAGCAGAGGTTTCAAGATAGCCACGTTCAGACCGCACTAGCGATGTCCTCTCAACTCGAGGAGATCGCCGATCGGATCAAGCGGCTTGTCCTTCACGCGCCGTTCCTGATCGGGACCGCAAACCGGAAGAAAGTCACACCAAGTGCAGGCCTCCTCCGTCGGTGCGGGAGGCAGCATGCCAAACTCAACGGCGCGATCCACGATCTCAAGCACCTCGATACCAGTTCGCCGCACCCGATCGTCCATCGGCACGACATGGTCGGTGAAGCCGCCGGCCGATGTGCAGTACGAGATACGACCCGCCTCCACGCTGCACCCTGTCGCCTCCTCGACCGCGAGGCTGTAGAGGACCGGCTGGAGCTGCGTGCCGCCGTCGATGACCCAGCGGTGCGGCGAGCGGTTCTTCGACGTCTTGTGGTCGGTTACGCGCAGAATCCGCGTTCCCGGCTTCCGCTCGACCAAGTCCACGGCACCCCGCAGGACGAACCGTCCGTCAATCGTGATTGGATCGCGCAGGCTCTTCGGATCATGGCCGGCGTGCCCGAGCAGGCCGAACGCGAACTCCAAGAGCCAGGGCTTCCATTCGCCGTGCGACGCCAACTGATCCACCCAAACGCGGAGATCCGTGCGGATGGCGGCAATCTCGTCGTGCCAGACGCGATCGATGGCTGGCGACAGACGCTGGTAGTAGTCCGCAGCAATGCGTGTGAGAGTCTCGTCGAGTGTATCGAGCACACGCTCCACCTGCGCAGCGGCAATGTCGATCTGTTCGCGCTGGACAGCGCGGAAGAACTCGGCCTGCACCTGATGAACGAGCCTGCCCTTCGTCAGCGGGTCCATGCGTTGGAGCGGCTCGGCCTCCTTGAGCGGAGCCAACCCGTACGCGGCCGACAGGAAGAAGCGATACGGGCAGGCCGCGTACAGCTGGAGCGCCGACACTGAGTACGGCCGAGCAGTCAATCGCTGCCCTTCAAGGAAAGGGCGCGTTCGATCGGTCACGCGCACGAGCCCGTCGAACTTCGACCAAACCCGCCTTGCTCGGGCCCAGCGCTCGGTGACCGAACGCTTGAGGCACTCGTTGAGCGTGAGCATGTAATGGGCGTGCCCCTTTACCTCGCCCGTGCTGAACATCAACCGGCGAAGCACCGACAAGTCGTGCTCGAACGGATCGATGGCGGTCATCGCTTCGGCCGGCGCCGGCCACGCGAGGCTGGCCTGAGACTCGCTGGCCGCCATCCGCTCAAGCGTCTCGCGGTCGGGCACTCGCCCGGTGATCGCACGCATGATCTCGAGCGCGTAGAACGACGGCACGCGGCTCCGTGCCTTGGACGACTCGATCCGTGGGAATGACGCATAGAGGCGGTCGGTCACCGCGCCCACCGTCAGGCGCAGCAGCAGGCGCTCGCGCTCGGCGCGATTGTCCCGGACGGCAAGGCCACTCGTAAGCTCGTGCCGCAGTTCGTCGAGCAGCAGGGGATCCTCTCGCGGCTTTTGAGGGAACAGGCGCTCTGCCAACCCCGGGGCGAAAACGACGCGGAACGCGCGGCCGCGGACCTGGTGTGGGCTGCCCACGAAGACAGAGCCGTAGCGATCGGCCGGCGGCTCCACCGCTAGCGACAGCAGGCGACCGGACAGGACGTCCCGGACCTCGGCGAGCGACACTGGCCCTACTGTCGCCATCGGCCGCAGGTCGGCAAGGACCCGAAGTAAGTGCTCTGGTGTCCGAAGTACTCGCGGTGCGAACCCCTCGAGGCGCCGCAACCAGTCGCCCCACGTAGCTTGGTCGGGCCAGTCGGATACGTGTTCGACGAGCGGCAGCGCGAACGCGCGAAGGTGCTGGAGGTTCGCGAGTTCACGCTCGATGTGCGGAATACGGGCCGAATCCGGGTCGTCGTCCTTCAGCTCGCGGATCATCAGCCGATACTGCTCGGCGAGGCCGTCGAGCCGGCGCACCCAGCGCTCGCTGCCGCCAATCACGGCCGATTCGACGAGTAGGCTCTCCCATTTCCAGGGAGCCCGAAGCGTGCCCGAGACGATGGCCGAAGGGTCAACGTCGGTCTCGTGGCCCTCTGAGCTCCTCTCGCTGGCCCCGGTTAACGGATCGAGAATGCCATTGTGGGAGGCGCCTTCCGGTGAGCGCCCCGGCTGCGCGCTCAGCACCTCGTCCCTCGACTCAACCCAAGTCTCCCGTCCGTCTACATTCAACGGGACCTGTGCAAGCGACAGGTATTCGGCGAAGCGCTTCGCCGAGAAGTTCTCGACGCAACAGTTCAGCATCGCCAGGAAAGCGCGACCGGCGGGGTGCGGGCGCCGGACCCCGGAATCGAAGTAGGCGGGTATCCGGGCGCGCGCCAGTGCATGCTCAAGTACACCCTGGTACTGCGGTGGGGAGCGCACGAGAACAGCCATTTCGTCGAAGCGAACGCCAGCGGCAGCCTCCACGAGTATCCGGCGCGCGATTTCGACGCACTCGCGACCTTCACCCGGCGCCGAGAACCAAACCAGTTCACCTGTCGGTTCGCGCTCTGGCGGAGGATCGAGGCGAAAGAGGTGTCGTGTCAGCCGCGTCAGATCCGTACCCTCGTCTTCATCCAGGAATTCGGATGGCAGCGGCCGTTCGCGAACCTGCGTGATGGCGGGCAGGTCGCCGTCGGGGATGGTGAGGCACGTCTGGGGAGATCGCTCGATCACAGCCCAGAGAAACTGAGCCTCAGCCTCGGAATCGAAGGGCACGTCGAGAAGAAGCGTCGGCATCGGCAGCCACGACGCGTCGGGCGAGGTCAGGACCCTGGTCGCCTCGTCGAACAGCGACGCGCGATCACAGACGCCGGCCAGTACCATCAGCTCTTCCAGCCGGTCCAGGAGGCCGGCCAGATCCGGCCCGCTCTGCGGCAGCCGCGTCAGCGGGTTGGCTGAGACGCCAGCCAGCCGAAGGTCGAGCAAAGTGTGGGCGAGGGCTTTGGGAAATCCGGGCGCACTCGAGACGGGCAACAAGTACTTGAGCGCCTCATCCTTGGCGGCTTCGGAACTGGCACGGGCCGCGACTGCCTCATGGCCGAGTGTTGACGCCGGTGCCCAACCGCGGGAGGCCAAGCTCGCGGCAGCCAAGCGCGCAGCAAGTTGCGTGAACGAAAGGCGATGCAAGCCGAACGTCGCGGCGTTCTCCATCCCGATGCCGCGGGCCACATCGTCGACCGCTCTGCGTGAGGCCCCGAGCAGAAGGATCTCAGTCCCCGGGGTAAAGGCGTCGAGAAAGGCGCGCGCCTCCCGCAGGCGTACCGCGGCCGATGCCGAGATGACAACTCGGTGGCCCCCGCCCCCAAGACCCTTTTCGGGGGGACCCTTCGGCGGTTCCTGGCGCGGAACTGCCCCAGCGGGTACTCGCCGAACTGCGTCAGTCACGACTGACCGCTCCTCGTCTCGCGAAGCCACCTCTTCGGCTCCTGTCTCGATCGTCGTCAAGCACTCGTGCGCCTCGCCTTCCTCGACCCACTGCTTGCAGTGGTAACACTCGTGGCCGCTCATACCGGCATTCTACGTTCCGGCTCTCGCGCTTCAGTGCCGCGCCGACCGTCGGCGAGAGGGTCAGGAACCAGCGACGAGCGAATCGGCCACCGCGCTGACCGCCGTTCCCCAACCGCGATTCGAGCCCGACTTTTCGGTGAATTCTACGCTCGGCGGCATCCGAGATTTGACACCCTATCTGACACCCTACGGAGCGGACACGGGTGCGATTTCTGGACCTGGCTGGATCCGGAAGTCGCGAATTCGCTAAGGAAACGCCGATCTGGACACCTCCAGACGTGGCCGGACAGGCTACATCAGGATTCGCAATCAGCAGGTCAGCGGTTCGAGTCCGCTCGCCGGGATCCAACAAAATCAACAACTTACAGGGTTTAGCGGGATAGCCGATTGTGGCTGTGTCGGCACTATGTAGGCGAATTCCCCGCACAGGCCCGCAAGAGCCAGCGCCGAGCGGCAACATCGTGAACGGCTGCGACGGACGCCCCGTTGGGCCTCCTTGGCCCCGTGCCGTGAACAACTCGTCGTGTGTGGACGCCTCCGAAATGCAAGCCTGTTCTGAGCCCTTTCCCCTGCCCTCGGTCTGCTCCTGAGGTTGTCCGCGACAACGGAGCGGCCCCCGGCGCCGCGAGTGTTCCCGTGGAACGAGGGCCAGCCTCCCGGCTGGCCCTCAAGCGCTTCCCGCACGGTCGGCCGCGGCTGTCACCCAAAGGGCCGGAGCGTAGCGCAGGACCCGCGGAGCGGGTTGACAGCCGGGGTTGACCGTGCGCGAGGTAGAAGCGCTCCGAGCGAGGGTTTTCCGTCGTTCGGTGCACACCGTCAGGTGCTGTCGTGTGTCCGGCCTCATTGATTGCGGCACATGAACCGCCGCGGGCCCGTATGGAGATACGCGGGTCGGGTCCTTCGTGCCGCGTCGCACCGCCCAACTGACCGTCGCCATCGCGCCGGAGACCAACAGCCGCCGAAGGTCGCGCTGACCCATCTTCGATATCTTGCCCAGCTTCGACTTCCCGCCGGTCGAGCTCTGCCGGGGAACCAGGCCCAGCCAAGCCGAGAAGTCCCGGCCGTGCCGGAAGCTCTCCATCGGCGGCGCGAAGGCCTGGATCGCCATCGCGCACAACGGCCCGATTCCCGGGACACTCATCAGCCGCACCGTCTGTTCGTCGTCGCGAGCCCGCTCACGCAGCTCCTTCTCCAACTCGGCGATCTTCTCGTCGAACTCGGCGATCTGAACGAACAACAGCGCGCCCAGCTCCCGAACCGGGCTCGGAAGTCCCGAATCGGCATCTTCAATCGCCTGCGCAAGCCGCTCGATCTGTGCCGGCCCTTGCGGCGCCACGACTCCAAACTCCGCGAAGTGTCCTCGCAGCGCGTTGATCGTCTGCGTACGCTGCCGAACCAGCAGATCGCGCGTGCGGAAGAGCATGCCTTGCGACTGCTGGTCCCGCGACTTCACCGCCACGAAGCGCATCGTCGGCCGCGAGGCCGCCTCGCAGATCGCCGCCGCGTCGGCCGCGTCGTTCTTCTGCCGCCGAACGAACGGCTTCACGTAGACCGGCGGGACCAGCTTCACCTCATGGCCGAGCTTCCCGATCTCGCGGCCCCAGTGGTGCGCACTCGCGCACGCCTCCATCGCAACGATGCATCGAGGCTGAGACGCCACGAAGGCCAGGAACCTGTTGCGGCTCAGCTTCTTGCGGAACGCAACCGACCCGTCCGCCCGCGCGCCGTGTAGCTGAAAACTCCGCTTCGCCAGATCGATGCCGATGATGGTAGCGTGCTCCATTGGATGCCTCCTCACAGGTGGTGCGTCATGACAGCTCCACCTTGGCACATTGCGATGCCGTCAAGAGGGGGCGTCCACCCCATCATCGATCCCGTGCTTGAGCAGGGACTTCCCTCTGAACGTTTTTCCGTCCGAATTTCTGTCGACGCCTTCCGGCCGGGGTAACTTCTGCCGGTCCGGCTCCATCACAGCTCCTTCCGCCGGCTGTCCTGGATCGAGGGCAGCTCCGCCGGTCCGGCAGCGGATCAGATCAGAGCACAGGGGCGAGTAGGCACGACGCCGGTGGCCCGGCGCCGTAACTCCTGGACAGGTTCCCGACGGGCTGGCGCCCGTCGAGGTGGACCGGGGGAGGTCCGAGCATGTGTGCGAGCGTCGTTCGCCGACGCCGCTCTGGCTCAGATCCCCGCGCGCAGCGCCTCGGTGGGCTCCACGCGTAGCGCACGCCGGATCGGCACCGCGCACGCGAGGATGGAGATCACGAACGTGAAGACCGCGAACGTCGCGACGAGGGCGGCGCCCCGCGCCGACTGCGCCACGCCCAGCGCGAAGACGATGCCGACGGCGAAGGAGATTCCGAGGCCCACCTGGACGAATACGGGCTTCAGCATGGGAATGATGATCCGCAGCCTGTCGGCGCCGAGGGCCGCGCGCAGGCCGATCTCCCGGGTGCGTCGCTCGACCCGGAACGCCAGCACGGAGTAGATGCCGGCGAGCGACAGGAGGATCGCGAGGGCTCCCACGCCCGTGACGATGGCGGAGGTCAGCGTCAGCTCCAGCATCAACGAGCCACCGACCTGGTCGAGTGGAAGGATCTCGTCGAGGCGCAGGGCGGGATCGACCGACTCGGCGAGGGTGCGCAGGCGCGAAGCGAACAGGTGTGCGTCGCCCCCCACGTCTCCGCTCACGTAGACGGGGTAGGCCGGCAACTGCGCGAGCGGGTGGTACAGGCCGGCGCCGTCGGGCGAGTCCTCGGCGAGCATCGCGAGATCGGGAACCACGCCGACGATCCGATACCAGGGTTCGGTCTCGGCGTCGGCGTCCCGTCCGGGTGGGGGCGCGTACCGCACCCGGCGACCGACGGCGTTGCGCCCGCCGAGCACGCGGTCGACGAACGACTGGTTGACGATGATCACACCCTGGTCGGAATCGGCGTCGCCCGAGTTGAACCCGCGGCCGGCGAGCACCCGCGTATCGAGCGCGTCGAAGTAGTCGGGGGCGACCGAGGCGGTGCCTACCCTCGGCGCGGTCCTCGGAGGGGTGAGATCGCCGTCGGTCTCGACCTCGATGGCGCTCTGCGGATGCGACATCCGCGCGAAACGGTTGGCGAGGGTCACGGCTCCGACACCCGGCTCGGCCTCCAGCCGCAGCCGCAGCTCCTCGTACCGCTCCCGGTAGAGTGCGGCGAACTCCTCCTCGGAGAGCTGCGGCCCCGCACCGAGCTCGTCTTCCCGGTCCATCTCCACCCTGGCCGAAGCGTATCGACTTCCGTCGAAGGGAACCTCGGGGCCCCGCTTCTCCAGCATCTGGGTGAAGACCGTGTAGGCGATCGGCACCGCCAGCGCGGACAGGGCCACCTGTACGACGATGATCCCGGACCAGAGGCGGCTCACCCCGGTGCTCTGCAGCCCGGTGTTGGACTGCCGCAGACGGCTTTCCAGATTGCCTTCGGTGATCTTCAACCCGGGCAAGGCGCCCGCGACCAGGGCGCCGAGCACCGTCAGCCCGAGGGCGTACGCCACGGTGGTCAAAGAGAGGCTCGGGCCGAACCAGAACGGCAACTGGCCCTCGAGCGACTCGAACGTGCGGAACACCCACCGCATGGAGATGCCCGTGGCGAGCAGGCCGACGAAGGCGCCGACGAGGCCGAGCACCAGCGTCTCGGCGAAGAGCTGGGCCACGACGCGGCCACGGTCCGCGCCGAGCGCGACCCGTACCAGGATCTCCCGTTCACGGGTGGCGGCCCTCACGAAGACCAGCAGGGCCACGTTGGCCGCCATCAGGATCAGGAACAGGATGAAGAGGCCATTGCTGGACATGAGCCCGACGGACACGGCGTTCGAGATGTCCATCACCTCGTTGGGGAAGGGCAGCACCTGCGCCCGTAACTGCTGGTGCGTGTCGGGATTGCCGAGCACGACCCGCTGGGTCACGGTGGTCAGCTCGACTTGCGCCCCCTCCAGGTTCGCGCCCGGCGCGAGACGGCCGAAGATGCGAACCGGCGGGCCCTCCAGGGGCGGATGGCTCGACGAGGTCAACTGGAATGGAACCCAGAAGCTCTCGGAAATCGGGAACGCGAAGCCCTCGGGCATGACGCCGACCACCGTGTGCGGCTGTCCGCCCACGCGAACCTGGCTTCCCACGATGTCGGGGGCGGACGCGAACGCGCCGCGCCAAACGTCGTGCCCCAGCACGACGACCGGCGCCGCGCCGAGCGCTTCGTCGGCCGCGACCAGCGTGCGGCCGAGCTGTGCGGGGACGCCTGCGACACGGAAGGCCGCCGCGCTGATCGCCGCCCCCCGGACCGGCGCACCGGCCACGTCCTGCCACCGGAGGTTCCGCTCGATGAGGCTGAAGATCCCGATGTCGTCGACGGAGCGAAGCTCGTCGCGCCACAGCATGAACTCGTGCAACGCCCGCCGCTCGGGACGGCTCGCGGCCGCATCCCACATGCGCAGCGCCACGATGCGGTCGCCCCCCGACACCGGCAGGGACGGATAGACCAACTGGGTCAGGAACTCGAACGCCATCGCCGCGACCGCGATAGCGAACGCGATCGAGAAGCCGCCGACGAGTGTCAGACCCGGATACTTCGAGAGCATCCTGCCGGCCAGCTTGAGGTCGAGCCAGGACATCCTGAGCTTCATCGGCCTTCCCCATGTTCACACCGACGGCGGAGCCTACGGTCTCCCAGTGCGGTGCGTAGCTCCGCGATCGGGTGGTCGTAGCCGAGGTCGCGCCGTGCAGGCTCGACGCAGCACTCCAGGCGCCAGCGCACCCCGTCCTCGTGCCAGATGAACAAGGAGGATTCCTGGTGGTCGTGGGCCGGGCACCGCGCCGTCCAGCCACCCCTCGACTTCTCGACACGCTCCAGGCGGCCGAGCAGATCCGTTTGCTCGATCATGAGTTCACGGCCACAGACTCGGCCCGGCGAACCGGCCTGCGTAGAAACCCGCGCACGAACCCTTCACGAGGGCGTCGTAACCAGTGTCTCGACGCGCCTCCAGCGCCGACGTCGCCCTCGTCGTCCGAATACACGCGAAACTCTTCGGTACCCCACCGATGACCTGGTAGTCGACGGCGCGGACCGTCGCCCCGGTCTCGCGATTCACCGTCGTGAATGCCTTGACGATCGCCACCCGGGTGCCGTTGCCGTCGTACAGCGGTGTCGCCGATGCGGGCCTGCGTCAGGCGCATCGGCGTCGCGGTGGCCTCCGTGCTCATGCTGCGGAAAGTACCATGTCGGTGGCAGGAGATGATTCGTCTCCCTGTCTAGCTTTCCGTTGACGAGGTGTCTGCCGGCCGTGGCGACCGGACCAGCGACAGCGCCGACCACGGCTGCGCCGTCAGGATCCACGCGACCCAATCCCTACGGCAAATCCAACCGTAGCGCGACGCTCGGTTCCCGGCGCCTGGGGGCAAGCTCGAGCACGTACGTCAGCCCCACGGGCGCGTAGTCGGTGTGCTCGACCGCCACATTGACGTGCCGGTCGGTCGGCCCGGCGGCCCTGTGCAGATGGCCGTGGACGTTGACGGCTCCGGCCGGTATCTTCAGCAGTGGTACGTGCGTCAGCACCAGCGGCGGAGTGGTGGCGCACAACGCGGTCCGGCAGACCTTGTGGAAACCAGCTCGACGCAGTGCCGAAACGTCGCGGTCGTGGTTGCCGAGGACGAGGAGCCTCTCGCCCGGGCATTCGGCCACGTCGAGCACCAGGCGATCATCGCGCCAGGCATCCGGATGGGCGACGTCGCCGAGGCAGATGACGGTGTCCTCGGCGCCGACGCGACGCCTCCAGCTCCGGAGCAGGTGCCGGTTCATCTCCTCGACGCTCCGGAACGGCCGACCCCAGCCCAGCAGCACCGAGGGGTCCGACAGATGCAGGTCCGACCAGAGCCAGGTCCGCTCCGGCGCACTGGCCACGATCGGGATGTCGGCGTCGGCCGGCAGGTCCACCAGCAACTCGACGAGGACATCCTCCAGCACGGGATCCATGGATCGATTCTCGCCCGCACAGAGCCTCGGAGTCGACCCTTCGAACGTCGAGGCGGCGGTCGCGGACGCGACGGACGCCTCGACACTTCGCCAGCAGGACCGGTCACTGCCGCTCGGCAGGTTCCGCTGTCGTCGCCTCGATCGCTCCGGGAACTCCGGGAAGATCCTGAATCTGGTTTAGAACGACACGACTGCGAGGCAACGATGTCATCGTCACGCTGCGCCGCTCGACCGACGGGGCTGATGAGCCCGCCGACGGTCCGCGGTCTGTGGGGCGGTGACGCGGTCGGGGCCGCCGTCTGCGAGCGGAGACGGCGCCGCGGCCGATGGACCCGGTCGTCGGACTCGGGGTAGGCCCGATCGCCCGTCGGTTCGCGGAGGTAGATCGTCGGCCCGGCCGGCTACCGCGACGAGCTGCGGTCGGTCTGCGTCACCCACTCCGCTCGGCGGCGCGACCCGCGCCCGTGCAGTCAGCGCGTCGGGCGGAACTGGTTCCGGCCGCTTCGACGCGCGGGTTCGCTGTCGTCGAGAGCGGGGCTCGGCGCTGCGGCAGGCGGCTTCGCTTCGCCGGATGGTAGTCGTTCCGGAACCGGCGGCGGCGACGCACTCCGGAATGCCTCGTCGCGCGCGGCCGTGAAGATGCTGATGATCCGGGAGCGGTAGCCCTGAATGGCTCGCTCCCGCGCGGCCCGCCGTGTTGACGCGCGCCACGCCTCCCGCCGGCCTTCCAGCTCCCGCTCGATCAGCGGGGCCAGACGGTCCTCTTCGGCCTCGCGCTGGCGGCGGGCGACATCGTCTTGCCGTTTCTCCTTGGGCGTACGGCGGTCGTCGCGCTCCCGCACGACCTCGACGACCTCCTGGAGGAACGAGTCGACCCCGGCGCGTACCGCAGCCAGCGTCTCCTCCGGGAAGCTGGGCACGCGCTGCCGGGCCATCGCCTGCTCGACGCTGTCCGCCGCCCGCTGCACCCGTTCCCGGTGTTGCCGCAGTCGCGCGCCGAGCTCGCCGCGGCCGACCACCTCGTCGCAGGCGACCTCGAACACCTCGAGCACGCTCCGCCGGTGCCCGGCGAACACCTCTGCCTCGACGGCCGACCGCGCGGAGGAACGAGGCCGCGACCGCATCCGCCTGTCGATGGTGTCGTGCAGATAGCCCCGCTCTGCGCGGCGACGCTCGAGGTGGGTGTAGCGTCTCTCGACCTCGCGGCGCTTGTAGCGCTCGCCCACCTCCACGACCACCTCCGTGACGAACGGAAGCGATGTGCCGTCGGCAGCCACCGCCAGCGTCTGGTCGGACACCGCGGGAACCCCCGGGCCGGGTCCAGGCGGCGACGTCGTCGGCAGCGCCGCCTCGGCCGCTTGCCGCACCTGCGCCCGATGCGCGGCGAGGCGTTCGCCTAGCTCTCCGCCGAGCACCTTGTCGCAGGCCACCTGGAAGTACTCCCGCAGCTTCGACAGGTACTTCTCGAGCACGGCTGCCAGGACCACCAACCACTCCGGGCGGTCCGCCGAGCACCGTTCCATCGCCCGCGTCCTCGAGGAGCGCCTGCTGCGCGTCGCGCCGAGCACCGCCGTCGTACCGGTCGCCGCGGGGTACGTCGTGACCCGCCCGGCGCCGGTAGCGCTCGCCCACCTCCACGACCGTCGCTCGGTGGAACGCGTCGTCGTCCGCCCGGAGCAGCTCGCCGAGCAAGTCGTCGGCGAGCGCGGGAACGCGGTAGCCGGGCCGGGCGTCGGGATACGGCCGCGTCGCCGGCACGAGCTTCTCCACCTCGTCGGCCGCCTGCCAGACCCTCTCGGCGAGTCGAGACTCCACCTCCGCCACGACCGCGTCGAGCACAGCCGATCCGATCTCCACCCCGGCCGCCAGCCCGGGGCCCGCGACTCGCACGCGGCCGCGTACAGCGCGCCGCCGTCGGGGTGCTCACTGCTGCCGCCGCCGCGGTACCGCAGACGGTGTGCTTCCGGCGCGCGAACGACTCGGTCGCGGTCAACGCCGTGTCGACCTGCTCCAGCGTGCTCCGGTCCGACACGGCGCGCCGAACTCGCTGCGGTAGTAGGACCGTTGCTCGGGGTCCTAAAGCACGGCCTCACGACGCGGCAACCGGCTGTCCGCTTCCGTCTCGTCGAGGACCTGCTCGACGGAAGACATCGACGGCCCGCCCGTCCCGCGCTCGTCGGCGAGGTCCGTCAGCCGCGCGTCGTACAGCTCCCGCCCGGCGGGCGTCAACGCCGCATGCCGCTTCTCGGCCCTGCGCTTCCGCTCCGCCTGCTCCGCGCGCCGCGGCTCCTCGGCCGCCTGATGCTCGCGAAGGCGGGCCGCGGCGGCATCTACGACCTGCTCCTCGGCCGCCTGCGTCTGGACGGCGCCAGCGCGGCGCCGCGCGTCCTCCAGGAACGAGGCGCCCTGCTCGGTGGAGCGGAGTTCCTTCCGGCGGTGATCGAGGTCGTGGCGGACCCACCCTCCGACGGCCGCGACGACCCGTTCCCGCTCGTCGACGTCGGCGGCCGATCGGCCCCCTGGAGGACGCGCTCCGTCGCCTCGCCCAGCCAGACCGGCCCGTGCTTCGTCGCGCGGATGTCCCTCTCTCGACCCGCGACCCGGCCGCGCCGCCGTGCCTCTTCCCGTCGCCGTTCCTCGTCCTCGCGCTCCGCCTCCTGCGCTCGCTCGAGCGCGGCGACGAGCTCGGCCACGGCCGGGTGTTCCCCGCATTCCTCCACTGCCGTCCCGAGTACCGCGCGGCCCGCGTGCGAAAGACCGCGAGTGCGCTCCGCGAACGACTCCGCGTCCGCCAGCACGGCGTCGACCTGCTCCAGGGTGAACCGCTCTCCGAACGCACCGGCCGCCGCCACGTAGTAGAGGCGGCTCCACCGGGCGCCGTGGACCGCGCCCGCCCGCGCCAGCTGCCCGGCATCCGACTCCGCCGCCGTCAGCGCCGCGTCGACCTGCTCCTCCAGCGGCTCTGCCCGGCCGGGACGACCGCCGCCAGGTGCGCGATCGCGATCTCGCGCCCCCCGGGCCGACGCTGCAGGTCCCGCAGACGAGCTTCCCGCTCCTCCTTCCGCCGCCGCGCCGCGGTGGCCTCCTCCAGCGCGGCCAACGGGTCCTTCGACTGCGACCGCGCGGCCGCGGACGCGCATCGGTTGTCCGACGACGTCAGGGTCGCCGGCGAATGCGCTCTGCCAGTAGCTATAGTCAAGCATCACGACCGGATGCCCGCCGCGCGCGACGTCGTCGCTCGGCAGCAGGGTGCGCCCGACCGCCGCCTCGATGCCCAGCATCGGGAAGTAGCTGCCGGTGACCGCCTCGGCAGGCGCCAGCCCGACGCCTCCGCCCTCTTCGCGGTCGATCGTCAACGGCACGAAATGGGAGGCCGCGATGTCGCTGAACACCTCGGCGGCGCCGTCGCGGACATCCTCGAAATCGGGGTAGGACAACGCGCCGAACCCGAACGATGCCTGGTGCAGGTAGAGGTTGACTACCTCTTCCGGCCTCTCGATCGGCGAATCGCGGAGGATCACGGCGTTGACGAGGCTGAAGATGGCGGTGTTGGCCCCGATGCCGAGCGTCAGCGAGACGATGGCAACCGCCGTGAACGCCGGGCGCTTGGCCAGGGACCGCTTGCCGTCGCGGATTTCGCGAGCGACGCCGAGCTGGTGCTCCAGCACCATCCGCGTTCCTCTCCCCGCCGGGACTTAAACGAGGGGACTCGGACGCGGTAACCAGCGCGACGCGTCGGCTAGCTCCTGAGCGTGTCGCGTCTGTTCCTCCCGATCCGCGGCGGCGGATTCCGGTAGCACGATGTCGCCATGGTACGGATTCTTGTTGGGTATGGGCGTGGCCATCACGTTGCGGTCGTTGCGACGTGCCGTTCCGGCATCCACGGTCGCCCAACCGTGGAACGCACGACCTCGATCGGCGGCGTTCGCTTCAGCCAAGGCAAGAGCGTCGGGCGCCGGTGCGATGCTCAGTCTGTCGACGGAAATGCGGGTCTTGCCCTCCTGGATCAGGAATACGTGGTGGGGAACGGTTGATCGAAGAGCGCGGTTGGCGTGTCTGTGCGAGAAGACATGCCGCCCCAGTTCTTCATCAGAACCGATCTCCGGAGGAACGCTCACCAGGTCTGGTCCGGTTCGTCCAGGTCACTGACTGCTTCCCGTACGAAGCCGTCAGGCAGCATGGTTGCGGTGTCGTACCGGGCGCGGCGATGCTGGCCGTTCAGGTTGACCGAGCACAGGACGCCGCCTTGTGAGTCGCATAGCACGAGCACCGACCGCCCGTGCCCGCCCGGCACAACGAGGGCGACCTCGCCGTCTGGCGTCGGATAAGCCTCCAGACGGGAAGGGCGAAGCCTGTAGAGATCCTGTAGCAGGCGTCTGGCGTTCGTCAGTGCCAATTGGGACGGTTGCGGAAAGCCTTCCTCCGCTGCTTCCTCGGCTGTATCGTCGAGATCGCGCAGAGAGGCGCGCAGGTCGGCTGTCGGCGACGACTCGGCCGACGTGACCACTGGCCGGGCTTCTCCCGGCCACCGAACAAGGGAGAAGAACGCGGGCTGCAGCAGTCGACGCATGTCCACGCTCGAGACATGGTGGAGCGTCTCGACGTCTCGGGAAACCCGCCCACTGAGTCTTCGCCAAAAGTCAACCGCCCCTGGACTCGTGGACCGGCGCGGGTCCTGCGGGCTGTCGACGACGAACAGCTCGGCGAGAGGCGGCGGAACGTCCTCTCCGTGGGGCATCGAGGTGATACGTCCTGGCGCCGTATCCGTTGAGCTCGGTGTGGTCTGCAGCGAAATCATGTCAGGTCGCGCGTCGCGTACGATGTGAACTTGTCCGCTAGCGTGCGGCAGTCTAGCACGTCGCTCTCCCAGTTGCTGACGATGGAGATCAGCGCTTCAATGCGTTTCTGCGAGCTGGTCTGCTCCAGATCGCGGTGGACGTTGCCCTGAAACAGAAGTCCCGGCAAGGGCTGGCCGTTGGGACGACGTCTCGTCGCGCCGAGTACGTCCACGATTATCTTGCGTGAACCGAAAGGGTAGATCGCCTTGAGCTGAATCTCCGGCTCGCTGTCCTTGTACGACAGCCACGAACCCTGATCACCCAGCGCGTTCGCCACCTTGGCCGGGTTGGCGGCCGACAGGCAGACGTGAAGTTTCGGATTGATGCCCACCGCCCGGTACGGAACGTGCGGCACGGCTCGGGCGTAGCCCTCCGCCATTCTCGGGCAGACGATGCCGCTCAAGGACGTTCCGGACGCTGACTGCACGAACATGACCCGCTCGGGGTCGGCGCGCACGATCAGGCCGTCCTCGTAGACAAGTTGCGCGAAGACGGGGGTGGTCACGGGGTCTTCTCGAAGCTGCCGGCGCTCGTCGACGATGTCGTTGTCGGTCAGGAAATCGGGATTGACGATCGACGGGTTGTTTGATGTGGCGACCAGGACGACCGACAACTCGACGAGATCGGCCGATCGCGTGTCGCCGCCCGCCACGTGTGCCTTCTCCGCCATCTGACCGTTCGCGCCTGGGTCCGCTGGGAGCGGCACTTTCACAACATTCTCCATTGTACCAGCCGACCGCGTCGCAGCCGTCAAGACGCTGCCAGGGAGCGTGTCGCGCCAGCACCGTTGAAGCAACGCCCACGTTGCCGAGCCAGGGGGGCCGTCGTGGACGAGAGTCTTGTGGACGCGCTCGCGCTCGGAGGTTGGTGTGGATTCCCGCCTCTTCCAGCGCGTTCCGGTAGATTCCGGTGTCTTCCTTTGCACCGGGTCAAGGCCCTGCGAGCCCGCCGCCGTCGAGTGCCGAAAACCGCCGCTATTCAGGCGATGTTTCGGAATTCAGGGGAACGGCGAAGAAGAGAGGATGGCGCGCCCTGCAGGATTCGAACCTGCGGCCTCCTGGTTCGTAGCCAGACGCTCTATCCAGCTGAGCTAAGGGCGCGTTCGTCGGTGGCCGAAACGCCCATTATATACCCGACCGCGCGGCCGGATCGGCGCCGGCCGGTGCGCGCTCGCATCACCGCCGGACGGCGCGTGGGCGGGTCAGCCCGTGCCCGGCCGGGAGCCCGTCGCCGAGGGTGACCGGCAACCGTCCCGCGATCGGAATCTCGCCCGCGATGGCCCTCACCGCCGTCCGTTCGGACAGCCCGCGGTAGTCGTAGGTCAGCAGCACCGAGGGCAGCTCCGGCAGAGAGGGCGCCACGTACGGATTGCCGAAGAAAACGGAGACGAACGGCTGACCGCGCTCGGCCGCGTCTTCGGCCAGGTCCCGCAGGAACGCGACGAGATCCTCGTCCAGATCCATCCGGCCGCTGAACGAAGCGGTGCGCACGAAGATGCCGGCGACCACGGCGTCGTAACGACCGGCCGTCTCGCGCACGAGCTCGAGGTCGGTCGGCGGCGTCCGGTCCGACAGCTCGATCGCGGTCAGGTCGGGCCAGCGGGCCCGGAGCGCCGGAATCGCGAGGCGGCTCGGCGCGCCGATGCCCCAGCCCGACGGGTAGTCGAGCACCGACAGGTAGAGCAGCGCTCGGTCGCGCGGCGCGCGTAGCGGGACATCACCGGTCGCGTCCCGAATCAGCGTGATGGATCGCTCGCTCACCGCGCGGGCGACGGCCCGGTGCGCCCGGGTGCCGACGAGCGCCGGCAGGGCGTTCAGGTCGACACGGGAGCCGCGGTGCAGACCGAGCCGCGCCTTCGCCTCGAGGATGCGGCGCACCGACGCGTCGAGTTGCGCCGACCCGATCGTCCCGTCCGCTACCGCCGTGCCGACACCGGCAAGAGCCGCCCGGTCGTCCGGCGAGTCGAGGACCACGTCGTGCCCCGCCGCCACCGCCCGCGCCGCCGCGGCGGCGGGCGGCAGCATGCGGGTGATGGCGCGCATCCGCATCGAGTCGGTGAAGACCAACCCCTCGAATCCGAGCTCGTCCCGCAGCAACCCACCCGCCATGGGCTGGCTGAACGTCGCCGGCCGGCGGGCGTCCGGGTCGAGCGCCGGCAGGGCGACGTGCGCGGTCATGACCCCGCCCGCCCCGGCCGCGATACCGGCCCGGAACGGCGGCAGCTCGACCGATTCCAGGCGCTCGCGAGGGTGCCGGATGACCGGCAGATCGAGATGCGAATCGACGTCGGTGTCGCCGTGGCCCGGGAAGTGCTTCACCACGGCCAGCATGCCGCCGGCCGCCAGCCCCTCGATGTACGCCGCGGCCAGCCGGCCCACGGTCGCCGGATCCTCGCCGAAGGACCGGGTATTGATCACCGGGTTGCGCGGGTTGTTGTTGACGTCGACCACCGGGGCGAAGTTCACGTGGATGCCTATCGCCCGCGCCTCGACCGCCGTGATGCGGCCGGCCTCGAAGGCCAGGCGGGGATCGCCCGCCGCCCCGAACGCCATGGCGCGTGGAAAGTTCGTCGCGCCGTCCATCCGGAACCCGACCCCGGTCTCGAAGTCGGAGGTGACCAGCAGGGGAATCTTCGCCGCCGCCTGCAGGCGGTTGAGAAGCGACGCCGCGGCCAGCGGCTGGCCGAGCACCGTCCGCGAGTATGTCGGGTTGAGCAACACGTCCGGCCGCCCCCGACGCGCACCGAACACGTGCATGCCGCCGACGTGGTGCTCCCGCACCAGCGCCGTGAGGTCGTCGTGGATCGCGCTGTCGCTGCTGACGTAGACCGACCGGAACGTAGGGGTGACGAGCTGGCCCACCTTCTCGCCGACGGTCAGCCGGTCGAGCGTCTCCTCCACCCAGCGCCGCGCCGCCGGGTCGAGGTCGTCCTGGGCCGGAAGGACGGCGGGCCCCGGCGTCACGAGCACGAGGACCGCCACGGCGAAGGCAGCCCAGGATCGCCGCCGCGCCGCCGGCGCTCCACGGAATGGCGACCGTGTGGATTCCGCCCGCATCACGGGATTCTACAACCCGCGGCCCCGGCAGCGGCGCCTGTCCCTCGAGCGGCGCTCGCTATAATCGTCCGCATGAGCTATATCGCGCACCGCGCGGAGGGGCCGGCGACGACCCGCTGCCGCGTCGTCACGGTCAGCGACACGCGGACCGAGGAGACGGACCGGGGCGGCGGCGCCATCGTGGAGCTGCTCTCCCATCAGGGACACGACGTCGCCGGCAAGACGATCGTGCCGGACGACCCGGCGCGGGTGCGCGACGCGCTGCGGGCCGGCATCGAGACCCCGGACGTCGACGTCGTCATCGCGACCGGCGGGACCGGCATCACGCGGCGGGACGGTACCTACGAAGTGGTCGCCGCTCTGCTCGACAAGCGCATCGACGGCTTCGGCGAGTTGTTCCGCGCCCTGAGCTACGAGGAAATCGGACCGGCAGCGATGCTGAGCCGCGCCTGCGCCGGCCTCGCCAGCGGGACCATCGTCATCAGCCTGCCCGGCTCGGAGAACGCCGTGCGGCTGGCGATGACGAAACTGATCCTCCCCGAGCTGGGCCACATGGTCCGCGAGGCCCGCCGGTGACCTTCGACGGGCGCGGCACGAAGATGCGCCCTTTTCGGGAGACGATCCCGATCGACGAGGCCCTGCGCATCGTCGGCGAGGCCGCCCGGCCGCTCGACCGCACGGTGCGCGTCGGGCTGGCGGCGGCCAACGGGAGGGTGCTGGCCGCCCCAATCGTCGCGGACCGCGACGTACCGCCGTTCGACCGCGCGGCGATGGACGGCTACGCGGTGGTCGCGGCCGACACGTCCGGGGCGGGTCCGCAAGCGCCCGCAGAGCTGCGCTGCGTCGGTACGGTCCACACCGGCGAGGTCCCAACCCGCGCGCTCGTCCGCGGGGAGTGCATCCAGATCGCGACCGGGGCCCCGCTTCCCGACGGCGCCGACGCCGTGGTCATGGTGGAGCAGACCGACCGCCGCGGCGACGCGGTCGAGATCCTGGCCGCCGTGCATGCGCGGCAGCACATCGGCCGCCGGGGAGCCGACATCGAGGCCGGCCAGACCGTGCTGCAGCCCGGCGACGTGCTGACCCCGAGCCGCGTCGGCTCGATCGCCGCCCTCGGCATCGCCGAGGTCGACGTCTACGACCGGCCGCGTGTCGGCATCGTCTCCACCGGCGACGAGATCGTCGAGCCGGGACAACCGCTCGCTCCCGGCCAGATCTACGACATCAACCGCTTTACCCTGGGCGCCGTCATCGGCGAGCACGGCGGGACGGCCACTGCACATCCGATCACCGGCGACTCCCTCGAGGCGCTCGGCGCCGCGGTGGACGCCATCATCGCCAGCGGAACGGACATCCTGGTCTTCTCCGGCGGCAGTTCCGTCGGCGAGCGCGACCTGACCCGCGACGTGCTCCGTCGGCGGGGCGACGTGGCGTTCCACGGCATCGCGGTCAAGCCGGGCAAGCCGACCGCGTTCGGCCACATCGGCTCGACGCCGGTGCTCGGCATGCCCGGCTACCCCACCTCGTGCCTGTCGAACGCCTACCTGCTGCTGGTGCCGCTGCTGCGCCGCATGGCGCACCTGCCGCCGCACCGGACCCGGACCGTCAGCGTCCCGGCGGCCCACCGCTTCGCCTCGGTCGGCGGCCGTCACCAGTTCTACTCGGTGCGGGTCGTCGACGGCGCCGCGGTCGGGGCGTTCAAGGCGTCGGGCGATATCACCAGCATGTCGCAGGCCGACGGCTACATCGAGATCCCGATGGGGATCGACGCGGTCGAGGAAGGCGAGCGGGTCGACATCACGCTGTTCTGACCGTCCGGGAGCCTGCTCCGCAAAACGCAGCGAAGCGGATTTGCGAGACGCAAGGTCGATGGGCCGAAACGCCGAGCCTGCGAGCGTCTCGGGGCGTTACCGCTTGCCGATCCGCCGCGCCCACTCCAGCTCGAGGACGTCCGCCGTGTGGAGGTCGAAGACTTCCCCGGTCCGCCGGTGGTCGCCGCGGAACTCGGTGTGGCAGCGGTAGCAGACCTCCAGATCGCGCAGCCGGCCGTAGACGACGAGGTCGAGCAGCGCGGCGCCGCCGAGCACGCCGTAGGCCACCAGGTCCATCTCGTACCAATAGAAGCCGGCGCTGACCAGGGCGCCGGTGATGATCACGGCCAGGCCGAGCTTGGGATCGAAGTCCTTGCGGACGTAGACCTCGCTCCCCTCGCAGACGGGGCAGGCGTCGACCTCCTCGCCGGCGCGGACCTTGTCGCTCACCGCGAGCGAGATCGCGCGGTCGCACCCGCCGCACAGCACCGCGGCCGGCGCCTCGGCCGCCGCGATCGGCAGCCTGCCGGCGCACTCGGGACAGATGATCGTCAAGTTCATAGCGGCACCCGCTGCGAGATCAGCAGGTACTTCGCGAGCACCTCGCCGACGATCACGGTGAAGAAGTCGACGTAGAGGATGCCGGTAGCCGACTGCGTGGAGCGGATCTTGGCCGTCTCCCACGTCAGGTACGAGAGCACGGCGGGTCCGAGCAGCCCGAACAGCACCCGCTGCCAGAGGAAAACGCCCTCGATCGACAGCGCGTAGCGGTCGAAGCCGGCCCCCGACGGCGCCTGCCAGGTGGCCATCGCCGCCGCGATGACCGCGCCGACGACCGCGATTCGTACGACCGTCGATCCGATGTGGAACTTCACGATCCGCTGCAACAGGGAGACGTCCATCGACGGCAGCACGAGGTACCAGTGGCCCAGGATCATCGCGGTGCAGCTTCCCCCGAGCAGGGCCGCCGACGAGAGAAAGCTCGCGGCCGTCAACCACGGAGACGGCCCGGCTTCGACCACCGACCAGCCGGCAGCCTGCACGACGAGCGCGGCCCCGCCCCCCAAGGCGGTGGTCCAGAGCAGGAGCGGACGCAGGGCGGCCAGCGCGCGGCCGATGGTGGCCCAGTAGACGAGCAGCGCGCCGGTCGCCACGAGGAGGCAGCCGAACCCGAAGGCGGCCGCCGGCGCACCGGCCGGCGGATCAGGCCGGAACGCCAGCGCAATCAGCAGGAGGACGGCGGCCAGCCCGGCGTTGAAGCGGAAGAACTTGACTCCCGCCGCCTGCCCCACCAGCAGCAGCGACGCGGCGATGCCGACGGCGAGGTGGGCGAGAAACAGGAAGAGCACCGAGGCCATGACGCGAAGATCTCCTCCCGTTCTCCATTGCTACGGGGCGTCGCGCGCCGGGAGTCCGCGCCGCGGACGGGCGGCGCCGGCGCAGACGACCCTGGCTACCCGAGCCTCCGGTTCACCTCGTCCCAGTCGATCGTGCCGAACCAGGCGGAGATGTAGTCGGGACGGCGGTTCTGGTACTTCAGATAGTAGGCGTGCTCCCAGACGTCGAGGCCGAGGATGGCGGTCTTGCCGTCCATGACGGGACTGTCCTGGTTGGGCGAGCTCTCGATGCTCAGCGCGCCCCCCGCGTTGATCAGCCAGACCCACCCGCTGCCGAACCGGCCGACCCCGGCCGCGGCGAACCGCTCCTTGAACGCGTCGAACGAACCGAACGCCGCGTCGATCGCGCGGGCCACGGCGCCGGTCGGCGCGCCGCCCCCGTTCGGGCTCATCACCTGCCAGAACAGCGTGTGGTTCGAGTGCCCGCCGCCGTTGTTGCGGACCGCCGTCCGGATCGCCTCCGGCACGCTGCCCAGGTCCGCGATGAGCTCGTCGACGCCCTTCGCGGCCAGCTCCGGATGCCCGTCGAGCGCCCCGTTGAGCTTCGTGACGTAGGTCTGGTGGTGCTTCGTATGGTGAATGCGCATCGTCTCCGCGTCGATGTGCGGCTCCAGCGCGTCGTAGTCGTAGGGCAGCGGGGGCAGTTCGTGAGCCATCGGTCTGAGTCTCTCCTGTGGGATCGAAGCGCCCGGTCCCGTCGAGCGCCAAGCGTTGCAGTGCAGCGAACGAGTTTAGCAGAGCGCATCCGGCCTGCCGGCGGACCTGCAGCCTGGGCGGCGACGGCTCCGGACCGCTCTCCAGCATCCGGTCCGGGCGCCGCTGGACCAAGCGTTCAGTGAATCTCCAGCATGCGGTCGAGCGCCACCCGCGTCCATTCCTTTTCGCGATCCGGCACGCTGATCCGGTTGTGGACGACGCCGTCGCGCAACGCGTCGAGCACCCACAGCAGGTGGTTCGGCGACACACGGAACATCGTCGAGCAAAGGCAGCCGATCGGATCCAGGGTCAGAATCGTGCGCTCGGGGGCCAGTCCGGCCGCCAGCCGGCTGACCAGATGAATCTCGGTGCCTATCGCCCACGTGGACCCGGGCGGGCTGCCGGCGACCCGGTCGATGATGTACTCCGTCGAGCCGCTGTCGTCGGCCGCCTGCACCACGTCCCAGGTGCACTCGGGATGCACGATGACCCGCACGCCGGGATGGGTGCGCCGGACGTGCTCCACCTGCGGCACGGTGAACCGGGTGTGCACGGAGCAGTGCCCCTTCCACAGGATCATGCGAGCGTTGCGCAGCGCGTCGGGATCCACCCCGCCGTTCGGCAGATCGGGGTCCCAGACGACCATCTCGTCGAGCGGCACTCCCATCCGCCAGGCGGTGTTGCGGCCCAGGTGCTGGTCCGGCAGGAACAGGATCTGCCGCCCGCGCGCCCATGCCCAGCGCAGCGTCGGCTCGGCGTTGCCCGACGTGCACACCACGCCGCGCCGCGCGCCGCAGAAGGCCTTGATGGACGCCGCCGAGTTGATGTAGGTCACCGGCACGACGTCCGCGGCGCCGAGGGCCTGCAGCTCGGCCCAGCAGCCCTCGAGTTGATCCGCGGCCGCCATGTCCGCCATCGAGCAGCCCGCCGCCAGGTCCGGCAGGATCACCTGCTGGTGCGGCGCGCTCAGCACGTCGGCGCTCTCGGCCATGAAGTGGACGCCGCAGAACACGATGTAGTCGGCGTCGCGCCGGTCGGCCGCCTGCCGCGCCAGCTTGAACGAGTCGCCGGTGCAGTCCGCGAAGCGGATCACCTCGTCGCGCTGGTAGTGGTGTCCCAGGATCAACAGGCGCTCTCCGAGGTCGGCGCGGGCCCGGGCGATCCGCTCGGCCATCTCGTCGTCGGAGAGTCCGAGATAGCGGTCCGGCAACGCCTGCCGCTCTCCGATCTGGGTCTTCTCGAACCGGGTCAGTTCCTCGACGTCCATCACCGCACTCCGCGCTCCAGCTTGTGAAACTTTTCTCAAGCGCGCGTCGAGAAAAGGCGCCGACCCGTCCGGTGAGTCGGCGCCAGCGTCCACCGAGAACGCCCGCCGCGCTGCTGGCTGTCAACGATGCCGCTACGCAGCGACCGTCAACTTTGTGAAAAGTTTCTCAAGCTCAGGTCATCAAAAAGGCCAGATCCCGAAGCGGAACCTGACGCTATCTTGAATCTTACCACGCATCCCCACCTGCCCGGTCGGCGCCGGAGTGCGCCCAGGCGCCGCGGCGATCCTCACGCCGGCTGCGAGACGACGTTGTACAACGTGTCGCGCTCCACCGGCTCCCGGCCGGCGACGCGGATGAGGCGGGAGATCTCGGCCGGGGTCATCGCCTCGGGGGTCGGGGCGCCGGCCATGTGGTAGATGCGCTCTTCCTGCACCGTGCCGTCGAGGTCGTCGACCCCGAACCAGAGGGAGGTCTGGGCCACGCCGACGCCGGTGGCGATCCAGAACGCCTTCACGTGCGAGAAGTTGTCGAGCATCAGGCGGGCAACGGCATGCACGCGCAGGGTGTCGGCGGCGGTGGGGGCCGGCAGCTTTTCCATCCGGTTGTTGTCGGGATGGAACGCCAGCGGAATGAAGGCCTGGAACCCGCCGGTCTCGTCCTGGAGGGCGCGGGCGCGCAGCATGTGGTCGACGCGTTCCTCGGCGGTCTCGATGTGGCCGTAGAGCATCGTCACGTTCGAGCGCATGCCGATCCGGTGGGCCAGCCGGTGGATCGCCAGATAGCGGTCGGCATCCGCCTTGTCGTGGCAGATCTTGCGGCGCACGCGCTCGGAGAAGACCTCGGCCCCGCCGCCGGGCAGCGAATCGAGCCCCGCGTCCATGAGATCGCGGAGGACCTGCTCGTCGGTCATGCTGTAGAGCTCGGCGAAGAACGCGATCTCGATCGCGGTGAAGCACTTCAGGTGGATCTCGGGCCGGATGCGCTTGAAGCCCCGCAGCAGCTCCAGGTAGTAGTCCCAGGGCAGATCGGGGTGCAGTCCGTTGACCACGTGCACCTCGGTCAGCGGCTGGTCGGCCCGCTCGCGCAGCTTGTCCCAGGCCTGCTCCAGGCTCATGGTGTACGCGCCTTCGTCGCCGGGCTGCAGGCGGGCGAAAGCGCAGAAGAGACAGCTGGCGACGCAGACGTTGGTCGCCTCCAGGCGGATGTTGTGGTTGAAGAACGTGCGGCCGCCGTGGCGCTTCTCGCGTTCCCGATTGGCCAGCCAGCCGACCGCCAGCAGGTCCGGAGCGTCGAACAGCCGAATCCCGTCCTCGATGTCGAGGCGGATGCCGCCGTCCAGCTTGTCGGCAACGTCCCGCAGCCCCGCCGAGGCAATCCGCGCGAACATTGGCTCCCCCGAAAGACAAGATGATTGCCGCGCGCCGGACTCAGGCGTCGTCGTCCTCGGACACGGCGTAGGGTGTCGAAGCCTGCCGGACGACGATGGTCATGCCGAAGAGAACGATCACGCCGGCCGCCGCGAGGGCCAGGTAGCCGCCCGGGGCCATCGTCGGATTCGGCGCCGCGACCGCGGTCCGGCTGCCCTGCACGATCGCGCGCGCCTGCGACTGCGCCCAGACCTGATCGGCGGTGGTCCGCTCCATCCACTGCTCGCTCACCAGGACGATCCCGAACGCCGCCAGCCCCACGAGCAGCAACGGGTGGCGCGAGTTCTTCCGCGTGATCACACTGAGAAAAGCGAGGACGGCGGCCAGGATCCCGAGCCCGAGGACCCATATCCCGGCGATGCTGGGGAGGCCGCCCAGACCGCGCTCGCCGACCAGCATCCACGGCATGAACGCACTGCCCGCGAGCACCAGCCCGGCGGACAGCGGCAGATAGTACGCGCGCATGCTGTGGGACAGAATCCCCGCGCCAGCCATCACGGCAGTCTAGGAGCTTGCGCCGTAGAATGCAACGCAGTGAATTCTGCCGCGCAAGCGCCTGGGGCGGTCGGGGCTGGGGCCGAACACGGAGCCCCGCGATGGGGTTGGCGGCGCTACGACGGTTGCGAGCCCGGCGGAATCCGCACGCGGCTGACGCTGCGCCGCTCGCGCTCGGCGGGGCGAACGCCCGGCGCCGGGGGCAGCGCCCGCGGGTTGAGCTGCTCGAGCCCTTCGAGGATGTCGGACGCCCACCCGAAGATGTCGCGACCGGCCACGATACGCCGCATCGCGTGCATGCGCCGTCGGCGCTCGTCGCGCGGCATGTCGATCGCCTGCTCTATCGCCGAGGTGAAGCCCTCGACGTCGTAAGGGTTGATGAGCAGCGCATCGTGGAGCTGCTGCGCGGCGCCGGCCATCTCGCTCAGGACCAGCACCCCGTCCTCGTCCTCCCGCGCCGCGACGAACTCCTTGGCCACCAGGTTCATGCCGTCGTGCAACGAGCTGACGACGCAAAAGTTCGCGAGGCGGTAGAGCGCCACGAGGCGCTTGATCCGGAACGACGACTTCCGGTAGCGGATGGCCCGCCCGGATCCGTGCCGCGCATTGATGTCGGCCACCTTGCGGTCGATCGCCTCGACGACGTCGACGTAGCTGGGTAGGCTGGAACGCGAGGGGACGCCGACCTGCACGAACGTCAGCCTGTCTCGCACGTCGCTGCGCCGCTCCAGCAGCAGCTCCAGGGCGTCGAGGCGCTCCAGAACGCCCTTCGTGTAGTCGAGGCGATCGACCCCGATACCTATCAGCGGCGTGTCGAGCCCCAGCTCCTGCCGCAGGCGCGCCTGCTCCGCCCCGAGCCCCGGGTCCTGCGTGATCCGCTGGATCCGGTCGTAGTCGACGCCGATCGGCACCGCCTTGACCGCCACGATCCGGTTGCCCATGCGGACGGTGTTGCGCGTCACCTCGAGGCCGCTCTCGCGGGCTGCGGCCAGGAAGTTGCGGCGGTCGCGATCGAGCTGAAAGGCGATGAGATCGTTCCCGATGAGGCCGGTCAGGATCTCGCGCCGCCAGGGACAGATGCGGAGCCGATCGGCGCTTGGCCACGGGATGTGCCAGAAGATGGCCGTCTTCACCCCCGGCTGGCGGCGGCGGAGCCTCCCGCCGACGAGCGCGAGATGGTAGTCCTGAATGAAGACGGGCGCCGACAGGTTCGGAAGCTCCCCCTCGATGACGTCGGCGAACCGGTCGTTGACCTGCTGATAGCGCTCCCAGTCCGGCTTGCGGAAGATGGGCCGTACGTGCGCCTCGTGGCACAGCGGCCACAGCCCCTCGTTCGCGAAGCCCTCGTAGTACTGCTTCGCTTCCTCCTCCGTCAGCCAGAGCCGGCGCAGGGTGTAGCCGGGACGATCCGGCGGAACGATCACGCGGTCGTGTTCGTCGACGACGTCCCGGTCCGCCTCGCCGGACCCGTGCGCGATCCAGACCCCGCCGCGTTCGCGCATCAGGGCGTCGAGCGCCACGGCGACGCCGCCGGTCGTCGGCGACCACTGAATGCTCCCGTCCCGGGCGCGGGTATGCTGATAGGGCTCGCGGTTGGACACGACCACGAGCGGCCGGCGCGGGCGGATCTCGGGTGTGTCGATTGTGGCGGACATGACTGCGCAACGGCGCTGGATGTCGGGCTCGCGCCGACGTCCGGCCCCCGGCTACACGTCGAACGACAGTCCGCACCCGCACTCGCTCTTCGCGTTGGGGTTGCGGAAGATCAACGACTGCCCGAGCATGGACGCATCGCAGTCGAGGACGGTGCCGCGCAGGTACTTGTAGCTCTTCGGGTCGACGAAGATCCTCATGTCGTCGGCCTCGAAGACCTCGTCGTCCGGCCGGGGTTCGGTCTCCCACCGGAACACGTAGCTGAAGCCCGAGCACCCGCCCGCCTTGACGCCGACCCGCAGCCCACCGTCGGCCACGCCGTCGTTCGCCATCGCGTCGCGGATCCGCTTCGCCGCCGCGGCAGTTACCTCAATCATCGTCGGGCGTTCCAGTGTACCCGATTGCCCGCGGCCGCGTCAGCGCGGCAGGCGGCTTCGGTCGGGCGCCCGCGGCGTCAGCGGGCGTGCGGCGACAGCTCCCGCAGGCGGGCGACGAGGCCGGCCACCTTGTCGACCGCGTAGTCGACGTCCTCCCGCGTCGTCGTGCGCCCGAGGCCGAAGCGGATGGAGGCGCGCGCGAGCGCGTCGCTGACCCCGATGGCGTTCAGCACGTGCGAAGGCTCCGGGTTCACGGACGTGCACGCCGCCCCCGAGGACACGGCGACGTCGTCGAGCCCCACGAGCAGCGACTCGCCCTCGATCCCGTCGAAGCTGACGTTGAGGTTGTGCGGCAGGCGCGCGGCCAGCGATCCGTTGACGCTCACGCCGTTCAGCCGCTCGCGCAGCCCCGCGAGAAGGCGGTCGCGCAGACGCCCCACGCGGGCGCCCTCCTCCTCCAGATCGGCCTGACAGATCGCGGCCGCGGCGCCGAAGCCGACGATGCCCGGCACGTTGAGGGTGCCGGATCGAAGACCCTGCTCGTGTCCCCCGCCGTCGACCAGCGGATCGATGGAGAGGCGCGGGCGGCGGCGGCGGACGTACAGCGCGCCGATGCCTTTCGGGCCGCACATCTTGTGGGCCGTGAACGAGAGCAGATCGACCCCCAGCGCCTCGACGTCGACCGGCACCTTGCCGACCGCCTGCGCCGCGTCGGTGTGCAGCACGATGCCGCGCGGCCGCGTCAGCTCCGCAATCCGCGCCACCGGCTGTATGACGCCGATCTCGTTGTTGGCCGCCATCACCGACACCAGCCGGGTGTGGGGCCGCAGCGCGCGCTCGACGTCGGCCACGTCGCAGAGGCCGTCCGGCGCCGGCGGCACGCGCGTCACTTCGACTCCCTCGCGCTCGAGCCGCCGGCACGGATCGAGCACGGCGTGGTGCTCGGTCGTCATCGTCACCACGTGCAGCGGCCGGCGCGGATCCGCCGCCACCACGCCCCGCACCGCGAGGTTGTCGGACTCGGTCGCCCCGCTCGTGAAGCAGATCTCCCGCGGGTCGGCGCCGATCAGCTCGGCGACCTGCCGGCGCGCCGCCGCCACCGCGTCGCGGGCGGTCCACCCGAACGCGTGGTGGCGGCTCGACGCGTTGCCGAAGCGCTCGGCGAAGTACGGCAGCATCGCCTCCACCACACGGGGATCGACCGGCGTGGTCGCGTGGTGATCCAGGTAAACGGGCAATTCGGGCATGGCGGGTTCCCTTCGGCCTTCCCGAAACCCACGGCGCCGGAGCGCGCCGCACGGGAGGCCTCCGTCCGGGGCAGGCTGTCAATCGGCAGCGGCAGGAACGGAGAAGGTCGACTCGGCGGGCCTCCGCACCACGGTGAGCGGCAGCGGCTCGGGCGGCTCGTCGCTGACCAGCTCGTTGACGGTGAAGGAAGCCAGCGATTGCACGATGCGATCCTTGAGCCGCCAGAGCGGATCGCGCACGTTGCACTTGGCGTACTGCTCGCAACTCTCGTCCTCGTCCGAGCAGGCGGTCACGAGGACCGGACCGTCGATGGCCTGGATCACATCGGCGACCGAGATCAGGGTCGCGGCGCGCGCGAGCTGGTAGCCGCCGCGGGTCCCCTGATGCGACGCGACGATCCCCGTTCGCACGAGACGCTGCAGCACCTTCGCCATCAGCTCGACGGGGATGTCGTAGCACCCGGCGATCTCGCGGGCATTGGACGAGCTTCCGGGCGCGCACGAAGCGAGGTGCTTCAGTGCGATGAGCGCGTAGTCGGCCTTCTTCGAAAATCGCAGCATGGGGTCCGCCGCGAACGCAGCGCCAGTCGTCATTCTAGATCGCGGCGGCCGGTGCGCCAAACGGATAGACTCGACAACTCCATGCGCCCGCCGCCACAGGACGTCGACCGGCACCTTCTCGCGCTGCGCCAGTCGGTCGCCGCGCTCCGCCGGCACGCCGAGTTGTCGCCCTGGAGGTTGCTTCTGGACGCCAGCCGCCGGAGATCCGTCGAACGCGGCCTGCAGCTCTACACCCGGAGCCTCATCGAGCTGACGCGCCGGATCGGCCCCGCCGCCAGCCGGAATCCCGCGGCCTATCCGTCGTCGATCGCGTGCCTGGTGGCTGCGAGGGTGCTGCCGTCGGACCTGGCGGAGCGGCTGGGGGACTTCGCCCCGCTGGGTGACGCCCTCGGCAAGGGCGGCGCCAGGCTCGGCCGCCGGCAGATGGCCACGCTGCTGGACGAGCACTTGGACGACTTCGACGAGCTGGCGGACCGCGTCGAGCGCTGGCTCGCGGAGCGCCGCCCTCAGTGATCGTGCTGCCGCAGATAGGCCAGCAGGTCCGCGAGCCCGGCGGCGTCGAGCCCCTGCTCGAGCCCGTCCGGCATCAGTGAGAGACCCTCCGCCCGGAACTCGCGGATGCGGCGGCGCGGCACGGTGTCGGTTTCGCCGTTCGCCCGCGCCAGCGTGACCGCGGCGTCGTTCTCGGCGGCCAGGATGCCGTTGAGCAGCTCGCCGTCGACGGTCTCCACCAGGTAGTTGGCGTACTCGGGCGCGAACGCGGCGCTCGGGTCGAGAATCGAGGTCAGCAGGTCCTCCTCTCCCCGGAAGAACGACATGTCCAGGCTCGGGCCGACCGGATGGCCGGCGCCGCGGAACCGGTGGCACTGGGCGCAGAGCGTCCGGAAATGCGCTTCCCCACGCTCGGCGCTGCCCCGTCGGCCGACCACCTGCGGAAGCCACTCGTCGACCACCGCCTGCCGGTTGCCGAACTCCTCGTCGGTGAAGAACGCGGCCGCCCGGGCGTGGATGTCCTCGGTGGACCGGCGCAGCAGCCGGCGACGCTGCCCGAAGTCGAGGTCCAGCTCGCCGGCGCGCAGGTCGCCGTTCTCCAGCGCCTCGATCAGGAGCACGTGGAACGGCTGGTTCCGCAGCAGCATGTCGAGCACGACGTCCTTGACCGCCGGCGCGTAGCGGCGCCAGCGGTCGAGCGTTCCGCCGCCGCGCGCCGGGTCGTCCAGACCGGCCACCGCGCGGGCCGCCTCGACCTGGAGCGCCGGCGGCGCCTGCGGCTCCATCAGCGCCAGCAGCGTCTCTGCGACCTGCGCCCAGGCGCCCAGGCCGAGCAGTGCGATCTCCGCGATCCGTGCCTCGACCGTCAGTTCCTCGTTCAAGGCGCGGACGCGGGCGCGCTCCAGGGCGCGGTCGACGGCGGGCAGGTCCGTCGCGCCGGCGGCGGAGACGACCCGCAACGCCGCCCGCACGATACCGGGGTGGCTGGAATCCAGGAGCCCGGATACGGCGCGCGCAGCCCGGCCGGCCGCGGCCGGCGGCGGCCCGGCCCGCTCCAGACCGTCGGCCAGGCCGTCGAGCAGCGCCGCCCGAGGCGCGTCCCCCTGGGCCGGCCGGACGGCCAGGTCGGACAGGCTCCGGATATCGTCCGCCCCGCCGGCGGCCACCGCCATCGCCGCGAGGTGGCGTACGGCGTCGAGCAGGCCGGCCTCCCGGTCGGGCCCGCCTCCGCCGCCATCCGTGTCGAGCAGGCCCCGCAGCACCTCCGCGTGGTCGTTCTCGATGGCGGCCAGCACCGCGTAGCGCGTCCAGTCGTACTGCGCGTCCTCCCGGAGCACCCGTTGCAGCGCGCCCCTCGTGCTTGCCGTGTTCACGCCGGCCAGCGTCAACACGGCCTGCATCCGGACGCGGGCGTCGGCGTCGCCGGCCAGTTGCGCGACCAGGTCCGCCGCGTTCGGATCGTCCAGGTGGTCCGCGGCCAGCACCGCGGCGCTCTCACGGACGCCGCCCGGCCCGCGCTGCACCGCGCCGCGGAGATCGCCCACCTGCAACGCATCGAGCCCCCGCAACGTCCATAGCGCGTGCAGCCGGGCCAGCGGGTCCCGGCCGTTGCGGAGCACGCGGCGGAGCGGTTGCACCGCGGACGCGTCCCGCCGCTCCACCAGGAGGCGCTGGGCCGTGTCGCGCCACCACTTGTTCGGATGGGCCAGGCTGTCCACGAGCGCCGGCGGATCGGCCCCGGCCAGCGCCGGACGCACCGGGGCCAGCCCGTCACGCGGCACGATCCGGTAGATCCGTCCCTTCTCGTCTCCGGCCCGCAGGTCGAGCGTCGCTTCGACCGCATCCGGGATCCACTCCGGGTGCTCGATGACCTCGCGGTGCATGTCGACGACGTAGAGCGCCCCTTCCGGCCCGGTCGCCACGCTGACCGGCCGGAACCAGTTGTCGCGCCCCGCCAGCAGCTCCACCCCCTCGGCCCGGCGGCTCGCCGTGAAGCTGGGACCGTCCGGCGTCAGCACGTCCTGGTGCACGACGTTGACCACCACGTCGTTGACGAAGAGGCTGTCCCGATAGGCCGCCGGCAGCGCGCCGCCGCCGTAGTACGCGATCCCGGAGCCGCCCGAGAAGTGCCCGGACTGATCCGGGTTGTTGACGCGGGTCTGGGCGTCGGACACCTGGAAGAGCTGCGCCGAGCTGCCGTGGTCCGAGATCATGTCGCGCGTGGTCGGCAGCACCAGCCACGGGTTGTCCCGCAGGTATCGGATCGGGAAGACCATGTGCTGGATGTGGTTTACGTTGTGGGTGCCGAACATCCGGCCCCACGCGTCGAAGGCGATGCCGTGTCCCCCCGTGGTCTCGAAAGACTGCTCCAGCGCGCCGGTGTCGGGCCGGAAGCGGAAGTCGGCGCCGCGAATCGAGACGGCCGCCTCGGGCCGGCCGGCCGGATGACCGCTGCCGTGGTTGCCGCCGTTGGCGGCGTAGACCCAGTTGTCGATGCCCCAGGTGAGCCCGTTGATGTTGTGCTGCGTGTTCTCGACCGGGAAGCCGGTGAACAGGACGTCGCGCGTGTCGGCCACCCCGTCGCCGTCCGGGTCGCGCAGGTGCAGGATGTCGGGCGGCGCGGTCACCAGCACGCCGTCGCGCCACGGCAGAACCGACGTCGGGTAGGGCAGCTCGTCCGCGAACAGCGTCCAGGTCTCGTAGTAGCCGTCGAGGTCCTCGTCGACCAGGCGCTTGACCCGGCCCACAGGCGGCGAGCCTTCCGGCCGCATCGGGTAGCCACCCATCTCGACCACGAACATCCGGCCGTCGGCATCGAACGCGACGGCTACCGGATCGACGACGGCGGGCTCCTCGGCGGCCAGCTCGAGACGGAGGTCGTCCGGCAACTGCGCGGTGGCGATGAACTCGTCCGGATCGAGCGACATGCCCCGGTCGTCGCCGTGCATGCATCCCGAAGCGGCAAGGACGAGCACGAGCAGCCCGAGAAGGAGAGTCGAGCAGTGCCGAACCCATCCCGGCGCCCGCACAGCGCTGGTCGAGGACGCATCTCGGGTGTGTTCGATCGAGGACCCGCGCAGCGCGGGCCGCTCGACTGCGGCGCCGCACTTGCGGGCTTCCCGAACACCGGCCGGACTGCAACGCGCGATGATCTGCATGAGTCCACCCCCGTCCCGACCGTCCAACCGCATCACCGCCTGCCCTGTCCCGTCCAGGTGCCCCGGGCCACCGCCGGCACGAACGCGTCGAGCCCGTCGGGCCGGAACGGCAGGGTTCGCCCCTGTTCGGCGCTCATGTAGGCGGTCATCAGCAGCTCGACCACCTCGACCCCGTCGTCGAAGGTCAGGTCCGGTGTCTCTCCCCGGAGGAACGCCCGGACCATGTGCCGGTTCTCCGCCGTGTAGCCGTACTCGGCCGTTTCGTCGACGACGACCGGCATCGATCCGACCTCGGCATTCTGCTTCTCGACCAGGTCCTCGCCCGCCGCGCCGCGCACCTCGCGGCTGAAGAACAGCTTCACGCCGCTGTCGAGCGAGTTGACGGCCAGCGAGTACTCGGGGCCGAGCAGCTCCATGCTCAGCCGCAGCCCGGCGCCGACGTAGCTCCACGACGTGCTCGCCTCGCCGATGAGCGGCGTCCCGTCGTCCGCCTCGTACTCGATGGTGACGCCGGCGAAATCCTCCGCGGGACGTGCCGCGTAGTCGACGGCGACTCCCATCGTCCGCCGCAGCCGGTCGCTGTACTCGGGCCGGCTCCACTTGAGGGATGCGATCCGGCCGGTCACGCGCCTTGGCCGAATGGACACGCGGGGCGCCCCGGGCGCCGTCAGCAAGTGCCGCACCACCTCCACCGAGTGGCACGCCATGTCGTTCAGCACGCCGCCGCCCTGCAGGTCGCCCCGCCAAAACCACGGGCTGTGGGGTCCGCTGTGCTCCTCGGCGGCGCGGGCCAGGTACGGCCGGCCGGTCAGGGCGGCGCCGCGACGCCAGATCAGCTCTCGGCCGCGGGTCACCGGCGGCGCGAAGATCTGGTTCTCCAGGTAGCCGTGCGGCAGGCCCGCCTGCTCGACGAGCGCGCGCATCCGCTTCGCCTCGGCGACCGTGCGCGCCAGCGGCTTCTCGCAGGCCACGCCGCGCAGTGTCGCGCCGGCCTTCACGGCGGCGCAGATCGCCTCCAGGTTCGCGACCCGCGCGTGGTTCGGTCCGCACAGCCAGACGGCGTCCACCGCCGGGTCGGCAACCATCGCCTCGATGGAGGGAAACGCGCGCGCCTCTCCCACATCCAACTCGCGCGCCAGCGCCGCCGCCGACTCGGCGTGCCCGGCGTTCGGGCTCCAGCAGCCGCGCACGTCGGCGTCGCGCACGCCGACCAGCGAGCGGATGTGAAAGCGGGTGATGAATCCGCTGCCGATGAAGCCGATGCCGAGCCGGGGGGAGGTCACGTCGCGGACAGGCTAATGCAGGGAAGCGGCGGGCTCAAGACCTCGCGGGCGAGCGGCGCGCTCGATGGCGCGACGGAGGCCCGGCGAGGAGTCGCTCGTCCCGGCCGGCCGCGAGCCCACCGGGGTCACTCGATGATCGCGTTCCCCCAGAGGCGTTCCAGAAAGACGCGCCACGGCAGCACATCGATGTCGCCGGAACGGCGCGGGGCAGTATCGTTACTGACGACGATGGCTTGCCGCGGACCGTGCTCCTCACGGAACGCGCGGATGCCCTTCATGTCTTCCGGCCGGACGCGGCTCGTGCCCTTCACTTCGATGGCCACCTCGGCCTCGCGACCGAGCACGAAGTCCACCTCCAGGCCTGACTTCGTCCGCCAGTACCGGATCGGGACATCCCGCTCCCGGTAGCTCCGAAAGGCCAGCAGCTCCATCAGCACGTAGTGCTCCAGGGCCTGCCCGAACGCCGGTCCCGCGGCGCGCTCCAGGCGGCGCCCGCTCAGGTAGCCGGCCACGCCGACGTCGAAGAGGTAGAACTTCGGCGCTCGGACGAGGACGGCGCGCGACCGTCGCCGGCTGAACGGCTCGAGGAACTCCCCGAGCAACGTGTCGACGAGGATCTGGAAGTACTCGCGCACCGTCTTGGCATCCACGCCGCAATCGCGCGCGACGCTACTGAAGTTCAGCACCTGCCGGTGGCAGAAGCCCAGCGCGTCGAAGAAGCGCGCGAAGGCCGACGCGTTGCGGGTCAGCCCCTCGGCGAAGACCTCCTCCTTCAGGTAGTCGTCGACGTACCCGGCCAGCGCGCGGCGATGGTGGGTGGCGTCGTAGTGCTGCGGCACGAGCCCCCGATTCAGCGCACGCAGCAGATCGAGCTCGGGAACCTCCGGCCACGCGAGCGGATGCAGCCCGAACCGCCACGCCCGGCCGCCCAGCAGGTTGGCCCCGCCCCGTTTCAGCTTCCGGGCACTCGATCCGCAGAGCACGAACGCCAGGCCGTGCTGCTCGATGAGCCGGTGCACCTCGTCGAGCAGGGCCGGCACCTTCTGCACCTCGTCGACGACGATGGGTCGACCGCGGCGACTCCCGTCGAGTGCCAGTACCCGCTCGGTGAACAGCCAGGGTTCACGCGTGAAGTCCAGAGCGGTGCGGGTCTCGAGCAGGTCGAAGCGGGCGGAGCCCGGGAACCGTTCGGCGAGCAACGTCGACTTGCCCGTCTTGCGCGGCCCCCACAGGAAGGCCGACTGCCGTTCCGGAAGGTCGAAAACGAGCTCGCGGCGGTACGAACCCATTCGGAGTGTATTCCTGCTTGGCTGGACCAATCAGGATTATATTCCGGGATGGTCTACACCGCCTGCTCCTGACCGAACCGGCCGAATGATGACGCGACCCGGGTCGGCGCGTTGCTCACCGGCCGGGCATCGCCCTCAGCAGGAACTGATCTCACCGATCCAAGAACGTACATCGGGCTGGTTCTCTTCGGCGGCCCTCGCACCGCCGGGCCGCCTTGCACCGCTCCGCGTCGATACCGCATGATGCAGACATGAAGTCCGGGCAGATCGAACGGTCGCTCATGGAGCGCCTTGGACGAGCGCTGGAGCCGCGGGCGGAAATCCTGGAGGCTTACCTGTTCGGTTCGCACGCCCGCGGGAACGCGCACCGCCGGAGCGATGTCGACGTCGCCGTCTATGTCGACGAAGCCCGCATCGAGGCCGGTCCCTTCGGGTACCAGGCAGACCTGACGACCGACCTGATGGCTGCGCTCGGAACGAACGCGATAGACGTCGTCGTCCTCAACGCCGCGCCGCCTCTGCTCTATCACCGCGTGCTGCGCGATGGTGTGCGGCTGCTCTCTCGGGATCTGCGAGCGACGACCAACCGCGCCGGACAGGCACTCTCCCGGTACTTCGACTTCCTCCCGCAGATGGCGAAGATGGACGCCGCGCGGCGCTTCGCGGCCGGCAAGGACCGTCGGTGACCCCTGGCCACATCGACCGGGAAGTCGTGGACCGGCACCTGATCGCCCTGCGCCAGGCGCTGGCCGCGCTGCGCCGGCACGCCGGCGTCTCGCCGCAATTGCTCCGCGCGGACTCCGACCTTCGATGGATCATCGAACGCGGCCTCCAGCTCTGTGCGCAGAACGCGCTCGACATCGCCAGCCACATCGCGTCCGCGACCGGCCTCGACCCGGCGACCTACGGCTCGGCCATCGACTGTCTCGTGGAAGCGAACGTGCTGCCGGCGCCGTTCGGTGAGCGCTTCCGCGCGATCGCCGGCTTCCGCAACGTGCTCGTGCACGGCTATCTCGACGTCGACCTCGACCTCGTCGCCAAGCTGCTTGGCGAGTCCCTCGACGACTTCGAGGAGTTCGCCGGTCACGTGGAACACTGGCTCGGCGAGTGACGATTCATGCTGCGCTCGACACGCATGGAACGTCCGGCCAGGCACCGCTTGGAGGCGATCAAACAGGGATAGCGTTGGGGTTCCTCTCCCTGACCTGCTCGACCAGCGTGTCGAAGAACGCGTCGAAGGTCTGCGACGTCGCCAGGATCGGTGGACCGGAACTGAAATCCACCTCCACCAGCACGAAGTCCTCCACGGTTCCCGTAGTCCAGGACGGCGGCCGACGGCCGGAAAGGGAGGTCGCGCGGTCTCGAAAGAGATTGCACCACGTCGAGCCATGCTTCTGGGAGAGGCTGTCTTCCGCAACGTTGAAGATCATGATGTAGCCGATCACGATCTCCGGCGAGTGAAGTTGGGCGTTCGCGACCTCGCCGACCAGGTCGTCGATTCGGTTGGGAACAGTTCCCCCGAGGTTCTTCAGCAGTGACTTGAGGGAGATTCCCAGGCGGTACTTCCTGTCGTACTGCCACGCGATGTCCCACCTCTTCTCCCGGCCGGCACCAGGAATCGACGCCTCCTTCTCGACGTCCTTCACGCCGCGGCGCGTCAGCTCCTGCACGCAGAAGTCGGCCAGCACATCGAGCCGCGAAGTCGAGGTCGCTTTGTCTTCGGTGACGGCTATCCGGTAGAGGTCGTCGACGGCGTCCTGGGCAGTGATCATCCGTGGCCCTCACGCCGTGGCGGACAGTCCTTGTTCCCTGTCGATCTCGCCGATGCTTACGTCCGTCGATCTCAGCAGGCTGGCCGTTTCGTTCCGCAGCCGCGCCAGCGCCTTTCCGTAGTACACCGGGTCGACCTCGATCCCGAGCGTGTTCCTGCCGCACGAAGCCGCGGCGACCTGCGTCGACGCGGTGCCGGTGAAGGGATCCAGCACGGTGTCGCCGACGAAGCTGAACATCCGGATGAGCCGGTCCGCGAGGGCAACCGGATAGGGTGCGGGATGGTCCCGGGTCGATGCGCCGGCGATATCCGTCCACACCTGCCGGAACATCGTCTTGAAGCTCGCCTCGGACAGCAGGCTGAGCGAGCGCGCGGCGCGGCTGGGCCGCCGGTAACCGCCGGCCTTCCGCTGCATCAGGATGAACTCGACGTCGTTCTTGATCACGGCGTTGGGCTCGTACGGCTTGCCCAGGAAACCGCCCGTGCCGCGCTCCACCTCGTGCGCCGCGTTCGCGATCTTGTACCAGATGATCGGCGCCAGGTTGTCGAACCCGAGTGCGCGGCAGCGCTCCTGGATGGACGCATGTAGCGGCACCACCGTATGCCGGCCGCTGTTCCGGCGCCGGGAGAGACACACGTCACCAACGACGCAAATGAGCCGTCCGCCTGGCACCAGCGCCCGATGACACATGCGCCAGACCTCGTCGAGCTGATCGAGGAACTCGTCGTAGTCTGCGACCCAGCCCAGTTGGCCCGCAGTGCGGCGGTACTCCTTGAGGGTCCAGTAGGGCGGCGAGGTGAGCACGAGGTGGACCGACTCGGGCGGCAGGACGGCGCGGCGGGCGTCCCCCAGCAACAACCGGTGACAAGTCGGCACGTGCGCCACGGCGGCACTGATCTTCGCCATGGCGGACCGATCCTTGGCGATCCGCGGCAGATCACGCGCCGGGTCGTCGAGCTGCCTGAACGGTTCCGGCACGAAAGCGTCGAGCGGCGCGTCGGCGGTCATCTCGCGTGCGTCCCGGACTCGGAATCAACGCTCCACCGAGCGGAGAAGACCTCAGTACTTCGGCAGCGACGGGTCGACGGCGTCGATCCAGCGCAGGATGCCGCCTTTCAGGTTCCTCGCCTGCGCGAAGCCGGCCTCGCGGAGCAGCTTGACGGCCTTCGCGCTGCGAACACCCGACTTGCAGTGGACGATCATCTCTCCGCGCCCTTCCAGCTCGTGGAGGCGGCTGGGCAGATCGCCGAGGGGGATGAGCGTCGATCCGGGAATGGAGCAGATCTGGTACTCCTGGGGCTCGCGGACATCGAGGATGAAGACACCGTCCCCGCTGTCGAGGCGCGCCTTGAGCAACTCGACGGTCGCTTCGTCGCCGGCGCCGGCCGCCGGCTCGGGCGCCGCCGGGGCGGCCGGAACGATGCCGCAGAACTGGTCGTAGTCGATGAGCTCCGTGAGGGTGGGCTCGTCGCCGCAGACCGGGCAGTCCGGGTCCCTGCGCAGCTTCAGCTCGCGGAAGCGCATCCGCAGCGCGTCGTAGACCAGGAAGCGGCCGATCAGCGGCTCGCCGACGCCCATGATGAGCTTGACCGTCTCGGTCGCCTGGATGGTGCCCACCACGCCGGGCAGGATGCCCAGAACCCCTCCCTCGGCGCAGCTCGGCACGAGGCCGGGAGGCGGCGGCTCCGGGTAGAGGCAGCGGTAGCACGGGCCGTCCTTGGCCCCGAAGACCGAGGCCTGCCCCTCGAAGCGAAAGATGCTGCCGTAGGCGTTCGGTATGCCGAGGATGACGCAGGCGTCGTTGACCAGATACCGGGTCGGGAAGTTGTCGGTTCCGTCGACGATGACGTCGTAGCCGCGCAGCACGTCGAGCGCGTTGGCGGACGAGAGCGCCACCTCGTGGGTCTCTATATGGACCTCGGGGTTGATGGCGTTCAGGGCGTCGCGCGCCGAGTCGAGCTTCGGCCGCCCGACGTCCGGCGTGCCGTGGATCACCTGCCGCTGCAGGTTGCTGTAGTCGACCACGTCGAAGTCGACGATGCCGAGCCGGCCCACGCCGGCCGCGGCCAGGTACATCGCCACCGGCGAGCCGAGGCCCCCGGCGCCGATGCAGAGGACGCTGGCCGCCTTCAGCTTCAACTGCCCGTCCATGCCGACCTCCGGCATGATCAGGTGGCGGCTGTAGCGGGCGACCTCCTCGTTGCTGAGCGCCGGCGGCGCCGCCACGGTCACGACCCCACCCCGCCCGCCACCGACGGGATGATGCTGACGGTGTCGCCGTCCTTGACCGGCGTCGCTTCCCTCTCCAGGAAGCGGATGTCGTCGTCGTTGAGGTAGATGGCGACGAAGCTGCGCAGCTTGCCCTCGTCGTTGTAGAGGTGCTTGCGCAGGTCCGAGTACCGCGCCGTCATGTTGGCGAGCAGCTCGCCGACCGTACCGCCCTCGGCCTCGACGACGTCCTGCTTGTCCACGTAGACGCGCAACGGCGTCGGAATCAGAATCCTGGTTGGCATGATGTTTCCTCGATGGCGACCTGCTCTTCGTCGAACGCCGACCGGTCCTCGCGCAACCGCCACGAGGTCAGCGCCCCCGGCTCGCCCCCCGCGACCGAGACGATGACGTAGGCGAATACGGGCCAGGCGTGGTCCAGGTCGTACTGCGACGGGCGCGCCGGATGGTCCGGGTGCGAGTGATAGAAGCCCAGCAGATCGGCGCCCAGCGCGTCCGCCCGCCGCTCGGCCGCGCGGTAGTCGACCGGCCGCACGCGAAACCGGCGACGCGATCCTTCCTCGGTCGTATTGGGCAGGGCCAGCGCCTCGACCACCCGATCGCCCCTGCCGATGAGCGCCCCGCAGCATTCGTGCGGGTACGTCTCCCGGCCGTGGCGCCGGATGCCGGCGTCGGCCTCGGCGCACAGCGTCAGCATCGGTCGCCCCACGTCGGCTCAGTCCGACTCCGCGCCGGACTCGATGGCGAAGCCCTTCTCCCGCCACGCGAGCGTGCCGCCCGTCATGCTCCGCACGTTGCGGTAGCCGAGCGACTTGAGGAACAGCAGCCCCGACAGCGACGCGTTCCCGCGCTGGCAGACGCTCAGGATCGGCGCGTCGCGATCCGCCGGCAGCCCGGCGTGGTTCTCCGCCAGCTCGGCCAGCGGCCGGTTGACGGCGCCGGGCACGTGCGCCTCCTCGTACTGCTTCCGGGGCCGGACGTCGATCACGAACGGCTTGCCGTTCTGAAGTTGCGCGTGCGCCGATTCGACGTCGATGGTCAGGTCGGGATTGCCCCGCACGTTCTCCTTCATCGTGTCGAGCAGCGGATTGGGCGGCAGCGCGGCCGGCTTCGCCCCCTGCGCGACGAGCCCCGGCAGGTGCTTCACCACCGACGAGGCGTACTTGAAGGCGTTGTCGGGGAAGATCACCACCACGACGTTGCCCGGCTCGTCGGGCACCAGCTTGAACGCGCCGGCCAGGGCCATGGCCGAGCTGGGACCGGCGACGAGGCTCTCCTCGCGGTTGAGCCGCAGGCAGAGCTCGAACGCTTCCTGGTTGTTCACCTCGACCAGCCCGTCGTACTCGTCCGGGAAGAACAGCTTCGTCTGCTGGAGCTGCCGGATGCTGCGGACGCCCGGGATGTCGTGCCCCTCGCTCGGATGCACGCCGAGCACGTGCACGCCGTCGCCCTGCTCCTTGAGAAACCGCCCGGTCCCGGTGATGGTGCCGCAGGTACCGAGGCCGGCGACGAAGTGCGTCACCCGGCCCGCGGTCTGGCGCCAGATCTCCGGCCCCGTCGTCTTGTAGTGCGCCTCGGGGTTCGCTTCGTTGACGTACTGGTTCAGCATGTGGAAATCGGGTCGGTCGCCGATCTCCATCGCTTTCGCGATAGCGCCTTCCGGGGCGCCCGGGGCCGGGCACAGGGTGTCGGCCAGCTCCATCACGTCGGCCCCGAAGAACCGCAGCATGGTGCGCTTCTCCAGCGGAATCTCGCTCGACAGCGGCGTCGTCAGCGAGTAGCCCTTCGCGTTGGCGATCATCGCCAGCGCCATGCCGGTGTTGCCGGAGGTCGGCTCCACCAGCTTCTGCTTCTCCTGCACCGTTTGCCGCGCCTCGCCGTCCGCGAGCAGGTTCGCCGCGACCCGGTCCTTGACCGCCCCGAACGGGTTGTACCACTCCAGCTTGCCGTAGACCTGGGTGTGCCGGAACGGCGTCACGCGGTTCAGGCGAACCAGCGGCGTCGGGTTGTCGGCGTCGGAGAGCAGCCCGAGAATCGAGTCGTAGACGCGCAGCCCGTGATCATCCATAACCCTTTAGATCCTAACCGATCACGCGCCTCGCCCAAGCCGTGACAAGGCCCCGCGGGGACGCTCCGCAACCTGACCGGACGGCGCGGCGCGAGTGTCCGCGGCACTGTCCCGCCGACCTGGCGAACCGGCGGCCGGAGGCAGTCCCGAAGGTGCGAAACGCACCCGGTTGGCGTATGGTTGCGGGCAGCGACGAGGGTGATCCTGCGCCGTACGGACGCCGAAGCCGCTCCTGAGGAGATGACGATGCCGAATCGACCGCTTGCGTTGGCGAGCCTGTTGCTCGGACTGGCGATGCTGGCTTTCTCACCCCTGCTGAGCGCGGAGCAGGGCGAGACCCTCACCCGCGAGGTGCGGCCGTTCGTGCCGGTCACCGACGAGATGCTGCGGAACCCCGACCCCGGGGACTGGCTGATGACGCACCGGACGTACGACTTCCAGACCTACAGCCCGCTGGACGAGATCGACCGCGACAACGTGCACACGCTCCAGGTCGCCTGGATGCGGGCGATGGACGAGGGACCGCAGCAGACCCAGCCGCTCGTCTACGACGGGGTGATGTATCTGGCGAACAACGACGATCACATCCAGGCGCTCGACGCGACGACCGGCGACCTGCTCTGGGACTACCGGCGGCAGCTTCCGGCCGACCTGCGCCAGTACGTCACGCTGGGCAACCGGACCCGGAACCTGGCCATCTACGGCAACCACATCTACCACCTGACCGCCGACGCGCACCTGCTGGCGCTGGACGCGCGCACCGGCGAGGTGGCCTTCGACACCGAGATGGCCGACTACCGAGCGGGGATCACCCACTCTACCGGCGCCATGATCATCGACGGCAGGGTGCTCGCCGGGAGGGCCTGCTTCCCCACCGAGATCCCGGCGCGCTGCTTCATCTCGGCCCACGATTCGGACACCGGAGAGGAGCTCTGGCGGGTCTACACGGCGGCCGGCGCGGACGACCCCGGCGGGCAGACGTGGGGCAACGTGCCGACGTCGGAGCGGATGCACGTGTCGGCGTGGGGCGCCCCGGGCAGCTACGATCCGGAGCTCGGCCTCATCTACTGGGGCATCGCCGTCCCGATGCCCTATACCCGCATCATGCGCCGCGGCCACTGGGACGTCGGCGACAGCACGCCCTGCGAGCTGTACTCCAATTCGACGGTGGCCCTCGCCGTCGGCGACGGCGCCATGGAGTGGTACTACCAGCACCTCCCCTGCGACGACTGGGACCAGGACTTCGTGCAGGAGCGCACCCTCATCGACACGGTGGTCGACCCCGACCCCGAGGCGGTCATGTGGATCAACCCGCGCCTCGCCGGCACGGCCGAGCAGCGCAAGGTCGCCGTGACGATGGGCGAGCCGGGCGGCCTGTTCGTCCTCGATCGCGAAACCGGCGAGTTCCTGTGGGGGCACCCGCTCCCCTACGAGAGCACGGAGCGGTTCGTCATCAGCGACATCGACCCGGCGACCGGACAGGTCTTCATCAACATGGACCTGGTGGCGCGGGAGGTCGGCGACCAGTTCGTCATCTGCGGGCACAACGTCAAGGGCTGGTGGTCGTGGTCGTACAGCCCGCGGACCGGCATGCTCTACATCCCGATCAACCGGTCCTGCCTGAACCAGACCGCCAACGACCGGACCGTCTCGGGCACGAGCCCGCGGTTCACGCAGCCCGAGCCGGGCTTCGAGGACGACGGCCACCTGACCGAGGTGCGGGCCGTGGACATCTCGACCGGGCGCGAGGCGTGGCGCTACACGCAGCGGGCGCCGAACGCCGGGTCGACGCTCGCCACGGCCGGCAACGTGGTCTTCCACGGGGACCTGAACCGCCGCTACCGCGCCTTCGACGCCGAGACCGGCGAGGTGCTGTGGGAGACGATTCTGGGCAGCCAGATCACCGGCTTTCCGGTCACCTACGAGGCGGGCGGGAAGCAGTACCTCACCGTGCCGGTGGGCGGTGCGGCGATATTTCGCATGAGCAACTACGCGCCGGAGCTGGAGGCGCCGATGGGCAGCAACGTGCTGGTCACGTTCGCGCTGCCGCCGTCGCGATGAACGGGCGTCGGCGAGCGCGACCTCGAAGGGGGGCCGATCCGCATCGCGTTGTACGATGGGGCCGGCGAGGATAGGGAACCACCGAGGTCGAGTCATGAGAATCCCCCCCTTCGAGCTCGAGCGCTTCCAGTCGCTCCACGAGCACCGGGTCGAGATCAACCTGACGGAGAGCGGCGTGGAGCCGCTGGAAGTGGGCGAGCTGCTCGGCCCGGACGCCGCCGGACTGCTGCTGGACCAGCCGCTCGCCTACACCCAGTCCAACGGGACGCCCGAGCTGCGCGCCGCCGTCGCGGCAACCCTCCCCGGCGCCGCCGAGCACCACGTGCTCGTCGCCAACGGCGGCGCCGAGGCCAACTTCGTCGCCTGCTGGCGCCTGATCGAGCCGGGCGACGAGGTCGTGGTGATGCAGCCGAACTACGGGCAGGTGCAGGGCCTGGCCGAGGGGTTCGGCGCCATCGTCCGGCCCTGGCCGCTGCGCGAGGAGCGCGCCCAGCCGTCACCCCGCTGGGCGCCCGACGTCGACGAGCTGCGCGCGCTGGTGTCGGCTCGCACGAAGCTCGTCGCCATCTGCAACCCGAACAACCCGACCGGGGCGCGGCTGACCGAGGCCGAGGTGGCGGCGGTCTGCGAGATTGCGGGCCGTCACGGCGCCTGGGTGTTGTCCGACGAGATCTACCGCGGCGTCGAGCACGACGGCGTCGAGACCCCGAGCGTGTGGGGCCGGACCGAGCGGGTGATCGTCACCGGGGGCCTGTCGAAGGCCTACGGCCTGCCCGGCCTGCGCATCGGCTGGGCGATCGCCGCCGAGGACATGGCCGCCGAACTCTGGAGCCGCCGCGACTACACGACGATTGCCCCGAGTGCGCTGAGCGACCGGCTCGCCCGCCACGCCCTGGTCCCGGCCCGCCGGACGGCCCTGCTGGAGCGCACCCGGCGGCTGATCGCCGCCAACTTCCCGATCGTCGGCGCCTGGCTCGACGCGCACGCCGGGAATCTGGCGTGGGTGCCCCCCGAGGCCGGGGCGATCGGATTCGTCCGGTACGGCCACGACATCGGATCGACCGCGCTCGCCGACCGTCTCCGGCAGACCGCCGGCGTGCTGGTGGTTCCCGGCGACCACTTCGGCCTCGACGGCTGGCTGCGGATCGGTTGCGGCGGCCGCGCCGCGTCCCTGCGGGAAGGACTCGCCCGGCTCGACCGCGTGCTGGCCGATCTGCCGCAACGGGCCGCCCGGTTCCCGGCCGGCGCCGACGCCGCGGGATAGATCGCACTCCGCTCCGACCAGGAAACCGCAACCATGACAGAGAAGCAGTCCGCTACGCCCGGCGCCCTCGACGGCGTGACCGTGCTCGACCTGACCCGCGTGCTCTCCGGCCCCTACTGCACGATGATGCTCGCCGACATGGGCGCCCGCGTCATCAAGGTGGAGCAGCCGGGCAAGGGCGACGACACCCGCGCCTGGGGACCGCCGTTCCAGGACGGCGAGAGCGCCTACTTCATGAGCATCAACCGGAACAAGGAGAGCGTCACCCTCAACCTGAAGCATCCGGGCGGACGCAAGGTGCTGGACGCGCTGATCGAGCGGGCCGACGTCCTGGTCGAGAACTTCCGGCCGGGCACCCTGGACCGGATGGGGCTGGGCTACGCGGATCTCTCCGAGCGGAGGCCGGACCTCGTCTACTGCTCCATCTCCGGCTTCGGCCAGACCGGCCCCCGGCGGCGGGAACCGGGCTACGACGCGGTCATGCAGGGCGAAGGCGGCCTGATGAGCATTACCGGCGCGCCCGACGGCCCCGGCTACCGGCTGGGAGTGGCCATCGCCGACATCGCTTCGGGGATGTTCTCGGCCTACGGCGTCGCCGTCGCCCTGCTCGCCCGGCACCGCACCGGCCGCGGGCAGCTCGTCGACGTGGGCATGCTGGACTCGGTGGCGGCGCTGCTTACCTACCAGGCGGGCATCTACTTCGCCACCGGCACGCCGCCGGGCAAGCTCGGCAACCTGCACCCGACGATCACGCCCTACGAGACCCTCGAGGCCGCCGACGGCGATCTGGTCGTCGCGGCCGGCAACGATCAGCTCTGGCGGACGTTCTGCGGGGTGCTCGGCCTGGAGGCGCTGGCCGACGATCCGCGGTTCCGCACCAACAAGGACCGGGTCGGCGCGCGGGAAGCCTTGCGTCCGCTGCTGGTCGAGCGGCTGCGCACGCGGCCGGCCGCGGAGTGGCTGGCGGAGCTGAAGGCGGCCGGGGTCCCCTGCGGCGGCGTTCGCGATTTCGAGCAGGTGCTGACCGACCCGCAGATCGTCGAGCGCGCGATGGTAATCGCACTGGAGCATCCGGTGGCCGGCGCCATCCGCCAGCTCGGCGTCCCGGTCAAGCTGGGCGACACGCCGGGGGCGGTTCGCACGCCGCCCCCGGTGCTGGGACAGCACACGAGCGCCATTCTCGGCGAGCTCGGGTACTCGGCAGCGGAAATCGAGCGGCTGGCGAACGACGGCGCGGTCTGAGCTACCGTTCCACCACGGGCGCCAGCGCCGACAGTACGAAATCCAGCAGCGCTTCCGGGGCGAGGTCGCCGAGGGCTGGATGCTCGGCGACGACGCGCTCGTCGCTCAACAGGCGCTGGCCCCGCGCGTAGGTCATCCTGCCCATCAGCGCGGGCGGATCCCGGGTCGTGTCGAGCGCGATCTCGATGACGTCCTCGCTGGCGCCGCCCGGCGACAGGCGCACGGCTCCCGCCGGTGTCTCCACCGCGAAGCGATAGCCCTCGGCCTTCAGCGCCGAGGCCACGGTCCTGAAGAGCGGCGCGGCCACGACACGGAGTACTCGCCGCCCCTCCTCCTCGGCCGCCGCCGCGTGCCGGCGTCTCTCCTGCGCCCGCGACCGCGCGTCGTCGATGGCGCGCCGCACACGGCGCCGAACGTCTCCGGTGTCCATGTCGTCCCGTCAGTCCCGCGGCGCCGCGCCCGCCTCGTAGATGCGCACCAGCTCGATCAGCTTGTAGCCCCGGGTCTGGTAGGGCGGAATCACCCGCTGGGTGTGCAGGTACTGGATCAAGCCCTCGTCGGCGTAGTCCGGCTCCCCCAGCTCCGACTCGTCCGCCAGGGCCGTTTCGAGCGCCTCCATCGTCATGACCTTCTCGGCCACGGTCCGCCGAACGGGGATGACGCCCCACAGGCGGCGCCGCTCCTGTCGGTCGCGCGTCCGGAAGCCGACGTAGATCTCGTTGCTGATGAAGTTGTAGTCGACCTCCGCCCGCGTCGCCACCGCGTCCTCGACCCGCAGGAAGACGATGTCGTCCCGCTCGGCGAGCCACGCCAGCAACTGCTCGGTGAAGTCGCCCTCGCCCGACCACTTCTCCCGATCGATGTCCATCGCCTCCCCAACCGCGCTCAACCGCGCGGCGCCACCAGCAGCTTCGCCGCCGCCCGCATGCCGATCATCACCGGACGATCCGGCGCGACGCGGACCTGCACGTGATCGGCCGCCGAGTCACGCACCGCGACCCGGATCGACTGGCCGGGCGTCAGGTCGTGGCTCTCCAGGAAGCGGAGGAACTCGGCGTCCTGGTCGGTGACCCGCGTCAGAACGACCGGCGTGTCCAGCGGACAGGTCAGCAGGCTCTGGTAGCGCGGCCTCGCGATGGCGCCGTCGGGGTCCGGAATCGGATCCCCGTGGGGATCGACCGCCGGCCGGCCGAGCATGGCGTCGATCCGGTCGATGAGTCGATCGGACGCCGCGTGCTCGAGCCGCTCGGCCTCGTCGTGCACCTCGGCCCAGCTCATGTCCAGCACCTTCACCAGGAACAGCTCGATCAGACGGTGGCGGCGAAGCACCAGCGCGGCCAGCTTCTGCCCCGCGGGGGTCAGGCGCACGCCGGCGTACGGCTCGTAGCGCACGAGCCCCGAGTCGGCCAGGGCCTTCACCATCGTGGTGGCGGTCCCGGGCACCACGTGAAGGGCGCTGGCGAGCCGCCCCATCGGCACCAGCGCGCCATCCTCACCGTGAGCGATCTCGGCCTGATAGATGGCCTTCAGATAGTTCTCGACGGTGCTGGAGGGCGGCATGCGCGGCAGAAGCGTACCACGGCGACCGGCCTCCGGGCCGCGTGAGAATCCGCGATCCGCGTCGGTCGCGCACCGGGCGGTCAGCGTCTCCGCCGCGATTCTCGGAAGCTGCGGCGTAGAAGCGGGACGGACGCCCTAGAGCGAGTCGAGAAACGCCGCCAGCGCCGCGCGGTCGGCCGGCGCGAGGCGCTCGAAGCCCTCCCGCGCCAGGGCCGCCTCGTTCCCGTGCCGCCGGATCGCCTCGACCGCCGTGGCGGCGCTGCCGTCGTGCAGCAGCGGACGCCGAAAACGCAGGCCCCAGAGCGGCGGGGTCCGCATCTCGTCCGGCTCGGCGCTGGCCTGCCGAATGCCGTCGCCGGTCCCCACGTCGTGCAGCAGGAGGTCCGAGAACAGTGCGACCGGCTGCCGGTCGAAGAGCGGATTGGCGCTCGGTCCGGTCGCGAGCACCGGCACGTGGCACGCCGCGCAGCCGATGGCGTCGAAGACCTCGCGGCCCAGCGCCGTCAGCGGCGAGCGGGGTCCCCGCGCGGGCGGCGCCAGCAGCCGCATGAACGACTCGAAGTTGTCGATGCCGCGCCGGCCGGTGGGCGGATCGACGATGTCCTCGGGGTCCGGCGCCTCGTCGCAGAGCGCGAGCTGCCGCGCCGACAGCCGGAACGTGAGCTCGGCCGGAAACAGGTCGTTCGTAATCCCCATCTCGTTGCGATAGGCGTCGGCCCCGAAGTCTAGCAGCGTCGCCCGCTGCGACTTCCACCCGAAGCGGCCCACCCGCGGCTCGCCGGTCGCCAGATCGACAACGATCGGAGCCCGCCCGCTGACCCCGTCGCGGTCGAGATCGTCCGCATCGGCGAGCGCCTCGAGCGCCGCGTCGGGAATCGCTTCGATCAGGCCGGCGCCGAACAGCGGGATCGGAACCCGCTTGGCGATGACGTTCGCTTCGGGCGGGATCACCGACTGGCAGGCATGGGTCGGGATCGAGAAGATCTGGAACAGCGAGCCGCGGCCCGGCTCGACGTCGCGGTACGTTCCGTCCGGCTCCCGGATGCCGGCGCGCGTGGTGGTCATGGGCGCGATCCCGCCGATGGCCGGCACGTTGTGGCAGCCCGCGCAGCTCGTGTTGTTGTAGGCCGGGCCGAGCCCTTCCTCGGCGTCCTCGACCTCCAGGAAGTCGTCGAGGCCGAGCATGAACTCCTCGAACTCGACCGGGGTCAGGCCGGGCAGCGGATCGCCGGGCAGCACCTGATGCTGTGCCGCGGGCCGCCCGACCGCGAGGAACGCCAGCGCCAGCAGCACCGCCCCGGCCGTGGCCCCCCTCCGCGCAACCGCTCCGGCCGCGGCCGACCGCCGTGCAAGCGCGCATCGCTCGGCAATCATCGGGATCCACCGCCGTCCGCACCGCTCGGCGATCATCGGGATCCACCGCCGTCCGCGCCGCTCGACGCCCTCCCGGCAGGCGCTTCGACGGCGGCGCCCCGCCGATCGGCCGGCGAGTGGTCCTCGACGACGATCGCGCCCCGCATGAAGTTGTGGCCGGCCCCGCACAGCCGCGAGCATTCGAAGTCGTACCGCCCGACCTCGACCGCCTCGAAGACGACCACCGCCTCGCCCTGGCGCCGTTTCGGCACCAGCAGGTTCACGTTGCGGCCGACGATGCGGAATCCGTGCATCGTGTCGTCGCTTCGAATGCGCAGCTCCAGGGTGGTGCCGCGCGCCACGCGGATCTCGGACGGCGTGAAGCTGAACCGCTCGGCCAGGATCCGCACGACGCGGCGCTCGTGATCTACCGGCCCGCAAGCCGCCACCTGCTCATCCCGCGGACCGCTGGCCGCCTCCTGCCCACGCCCCGGGCCGCGGGCCGCCTCCAACCCGGCCGCGGCCGACCGCGCCGGCCCCCCGTCCACGCCGGGCAGCAGCACGCCGGCCGCCAGAACCGCCGCTGCCAGCCGGCGCCGCATCAGAACCACCACCCCAGCCCGACGTTGAAGGCGTTGGGCCCGTCGATGACGGTGCTCCGGTTGCGGAGCACCGTGTAGTCCACCTTGACCGCCACGTCGGGATCGGGAAACCAGGTGGCGCCGAGAATCCAGGCGTCGCGGTCGAACGCCGGCAACGGCGCGAACCCGGCCGGCATGCGGTACTGCGTGTCGAAATTCTCGTAGCGCAGGAACAGGGCCACCTCGCGCGGGGCCGGCCGGGGGACGATGAAGTACGAGCCCTCCAGATAGAAGCCGCGCATCTGCTCGGCCACGTTGGGGCTGACGCCGGTGATGCGCGTGACGGCGCGGTTCAGGTCCTCCATCCCGTCGAGGAACACGTGCGCGTAGAGCCCGCGCAGGGCGAATTCGCCGACGCGCCAGCGCCCGTCGGCCTCGGCCAGGGTGACGCCGGTGTCCACGCGGGGAAACGCGAACCCCGTGTCGCCGCTCCACACGCTGGCGCCGAGCACCAGGCCCGGCGTTCCCACGTACTCCACCCGGCCGGTGCCGGCCACGTGCCGGCCGTTCGCCTCGGCGCCCTTCTGCCGCCCCTCGCGCAGCCCCTCGTCGGCGCTGAACCGCGCCGCGTCGAGCGTCTCCATCGCGTACGCGCGGTAGCGGAAGCCGCCCCGCAGCTCGCCGTGCACGCCGGCCCCGGCTCCGAACCAGGTGGTCGGGATGATCAAGGTCTCCACGAACGGCCGCTCGACGCCGTGAAAAACCGGCGGCTCGTGCCGCTCGTTGATGACCCCGACCGGCGCCAGCACCATCCCCGCCCGCAGGTTGAACGGCCGGCTGACGAGGAAGTCGACGTAGGCCTGCTCCAGCTCCAGCTCCCCGTCCGTCTCCGGCGAGACGACGGCGTGCTCCAGCTCCAGCTCCGACACGAAGCGCACGCGCTCCGAGAAGCTGTGGGTGAAGAGCAGCACGAAGCGGTGAAAGTCGAGCACCGGGTCGGCGTGCTGCGCGTCGTTGACGTGGAAGTCCATGTAGCCGGAGATCGGCCCGGTCCGGGACGTCGCGGCGCCGCCCGCAGGCTCCGGGGATTGCTGCGCGGAAGCCGCGGCCGCGCAGCCGGCGAGCAGCACGGCCGCTATTTTGCAGGACAGAAACTGTGATTTTGTGGTATGCATGTTTTGTATTTTGATTATTCAAAAACAACAGGGACATGTCAAGCCGCTACCGCCGCCGCTGTTTCGAGGCGCTACCCCTTCACGCAGACGACCTGCTTGAGGGTGTGGACCACGTCGACGAGATCGGAGGAGTTCGCCATCACCGTGTCGATGTCCTTGTAGGCGCCGGGGATCTCGTCGACGACGCCGGCGTCCTTGCGGCACTCGACGCCCGCCGTCTGGCGTTCCAGGTCTGCCGCGGTGTAGGCGGCCTTCGCCTGCGAGCGGCTCATCCGCCGCCCCGCCCCGTGGGCGCACGATTGGAGCGACTCCTCCGATCCGCGCCCCCGCACGATGTACGACCGCGCCCCCATGCTGCCCGGAATGATGCCCAGGTCGCCGCGCCCGGCCCGGATCGCTCCCTTGCGGGTCACGTAGAGCGGCTCGCCGAAGTGCTCCTCCTCCGCCACATAGTTGTGGTGGCACTCCACCGCCCTCCCGTCCACCCCGAACGGCGGCAGCAGCCCCCGCAGCGCGGCAAGGATGCGCGTCATCATCAGACGGCGGTTCTCGAGGGCGTAGCGCTGCGCCCAGGTGAGCGCGTCGACGTAGTCGGCGAAGTGGTCCGAGCCCTCCTCCAGGTAGGCGAGGTCCCTGGCCGGCAGGCGGGCGAGGTGGCGTTCCATGTCGCGCTTCGCAAGCTGCGTGAAGTAGCGGCCGAGCACGTTACCCACGCCGCGGCTGCCGGAATGGAGCATCACCCAGACCCGGTCCGCCTCGTCGAGGCACACCTCGATGAAGTGGTTGCCGCCGCCCAGCGTGCCGAGCTGCCGCGGCCACTTGGCGCGCACGCCGCGGATCATCTTCTCGATGCGGTCGTGGCGCTCCAGGATGCGTGCGAGGCCGGGCCGCAACGCGTCCAGCACGCCGGCGTCCGCGACCGGCTCCGCATGGGCGGAGAAGCCGACCGGCACCGCGTCCTCGATCGCCTCACGGACGGGACGCAGTGAATCGGGCAGCTTCGAGGCGTCCAGCGTGAGACGCGCGGCGCTCATGCCGCAGCCGATGTCGACGCCGACCGCGGCCGGGATCAGCGCGCGCCTGGTCGGAATGACGGACCCGACGGTCGCTCCGATGCCCACGTGCACGTCGGGCATGGCGGCCACGTGGCCCACGACGATCGGCAGCCGCGACACCGCCGCGAGCTGCTGGATGGACGCCTGGTCCACGTCGTCCGTGAAGATCTTGACCGGGACCCCGCCCCGCTCGAGCACCTGCCGCACCGGCATTCCCAGCCCTCCTTCGATCAGGCCAACCTTTCATTCTGACATGAAACCGGTTGGCGACCGGCGGCGAAAGACACGTGAATACACGGTGGTATGATGCCCCATGGGCGATCGGGAATGGGTGGCGAGGTGGCAGCGGAAACCCGTGCGCGGGCACCGGACTCGGGGCGGAGTCGCGCCGCGCCCGTGGACTACGCCGCCCGCTTCCCCGGATGCCGCCCCGTGCGCCTGCTGACCGACCGGCTCCCGGACTTCGAGAGCCGCCTGGAGTACTGGGACGCCCGGACCGAGACGGCGTGGGTAGTGGCTGAGCCGACCGGCGGCATCCACGAGGGCACGTCGCGGCGGCTGATTCATCTCGCGGAGCGGATCGCCCTGGTGCGGGGCACGCCGATCGCCTCGTTCGGATCCGTCGACCTGCTCGTTCGGGATGCCCGCGGCGCTCCCGAGCGGATGATGCAGGCCGACGAGACCCTCTACCTGCACCCCGGCCGGGCGCGGATGCCGCAGGGATCGCTGGTCATCGGCGAGCACGACCTGCCGGACGTGGTGCTGGAAGTGGACCACACGACGGACGTCCGGCCCGGCAAGCTGCCGCTCTACGAATCGTGGGGATTTCCGGAGCTGTGGGTCGTCGTGCCGCCGGCGGGGGCGCGTCGCCGGCGCCCCGCGGGGGTGACCATCCACCGGCTGCAGGGCGGGCGGTACCGGTCCGCGGCGGCGAGCCGCGCCTTCCCCGGCTGGACGGCGGCGGAGATCCACACGGCCCTGACCGAGCCGGCGACGACCGCACACACGTGGCGTGTACTGGAGCGTGTCGGACGGACGCTCGGCGCACAGGAGGGAACCGGCCCCGACGACACGCCGCTGCTGCGCACGCTCGGCGAGCAGGCACGCGCTGCCGGACGCGCCGAGGGGCGGGCCGCGGGGCAGGTCGAGGAGCTGGCCGTGCTCGTCCGCAGCACGCTCCAGGTGCGCGGGATTCCGGTGTCGGACCGGTTTCCGGGCGCACCGGCCGCACTCGCCGCTCTTCCGCGCGAGGTGCTGATGGCCGCGGCGCTCGCGTGCGTGGACGAGGAGGACTTCCGGCGCCGCGTCGGCTTGCCGGATTGATCACTTGACGTTCGCCTGGCCTCATCCATCTCCCGCAGCAGGTCATCTCGCCAGCCGGCCACCGCCGCTGATTTCCGGGACGGCGCGGCGCATCAGGCCGTGTACTCGTAGTCGAACACGCACGACGCGCCGATCATCTCGCGAAACCACAACGTGGCGCGGGCGCCCTGTGAGTCCGTCAGGTGCACCGGCTCGTTCAGAACGAAACGCACCGGCTGGGTCCGGCCGTCGTTGATGGCCACGTTGTTCGCGTAGAGGTACGTTCGATCCAGCGCATCGAGCTTCGGATTCAGCCGCCCCTGAATGCCCGGCAGATGCCCCGTCCGGTCGGCGATGACGAGCGATCCCCCGTTCGGGGCCGGCCGCAGGCGAGCCTCCAGGGGCTCGCCGGGCTGATAGTCGCGCGCCACGTGCGCCATGAATCCCGCCGCGGCGCAGAACACGCTCATCGGCAGCTTCGCGTAGACCACGAACTCGGCGCGCCCGAAGGCGTCCGTCCGCGCCTCGCGATACGTGTTGTTGGGATAGAGCAGCAGCACGTCGACGCCCGGCAGCGGCTGACCCGTGTCGCCGTGCCTGACCACGACGCGAACCGCGACGCCGTCGGACACCGGCGGCCGCGCCGCCGGCAGGACGACCTTCAGCTCCCGCTCGCCGATCAACTCGAAGACCGGCCGTTCGCCAGCAAGGGCGAACGTCTCGTCCTGAATGACGCCGATGCCCTCCCCGCGCCGTTCGATGAAGTACTGCCGCCCGCCCGCGCCCGGCACGTCGCCCACCGGGCACTGACCCAGCCGGGACGCCAGCAGCTCGTTGCGCGTGAACTGGCTGGTGCGCAGGTCGTCGGTCGTCATCGAATTGCACAGCCCGCCGGGCGAATACAGCTCCAGCCGATCGTCGAACATGAACAGGCGTATCCGCGACCCCGACACCGCGTAGTCGCGATGCACCACCGCGTTGACCACCGCCTCGAAGACCGCGCGTTCGCTGAACTGCGGAACGTCGATGCGCGCCGGGTCCTTGTACGCCGCAACACGCCGATTGCGGACCACGAAGCGCACTGCCTCGCGAATCTGCTCGTCGAGCGGACCGGTGACGTCCCGGGCGTCGAACTGCCGGCCGGCGTCCATGCGGTCGCCGCCGTAGCACACGGCCTGGATCCAGGCGTTCGGCAACCATTCCCGCGCATCGTCCGCCGCCAGTAGCACGCCGCCGACCGTCGCCCGCAGCGCGCCGCGCCGGTCCTCCTTCAGGAACTTCAGCTTCGACAGGGCGATCTCCGCCGGCTCGTCCGAGCGCGAGCTCACGTACTGGCGCCACAACGCCGGCCGCAGGCTGCCGATCCCGGTATTCCGCACGACCTGGGTGTCGGTGGCCGCGACATCAGACTGCCCGCGCGCCTGCGACAGCCGGCGGACCTCCGCGGAATCCATCTGGCGCTTCTTGTCTCCCCGCCGGCGAAAGTGTCCGCCGGGAGACCGGTGCACCGTCGCGCTCTCCGGAATCTCGACGACCAGCGCGCCACCGTTCGCCGGTTCCGGGGCCGGCACCCGGAAAACACCGAAGTCCAGCGCCGGCTTGACGCTGTCGGAACAGATCTCCGTCACGAGGTTTGCCAGCGCATCCAGTTGCCCGGGATCGAGACCCTGCGGGCTCCGGTCGTCGGCTACACCGAGAACCAAACGGCCGCCGCGAGCGTTGGCAAACGCCGCGAGCTCGTCAGCGAGATCGTCGCGGCGCGGGCCTGACACGCGGCCGCCGCGGAATCGAGCTTCCTTCAGCTCGAGATCCGTGTCTTCACCGAGTGCGACCTGCTCCCACAGGCTTGACACGTCGATTGGCATAGCCACCCGTCAACTCAAAGGGTCTCCGCTTGCTGTTGAAGGACCACGGGATTCCGGGTTGTCTCACGGAGCGGTAGTAGTGACCTCGCGCCGCGGACGCAACACCTCCCGCAGCGATTCTCGCAACTCCACCCTCAGCCTTACCAGACCTTCGGTGTTCTGAAGGTACTTTATGAAGCGTATATGCCTCAAGTCGAAGGGCACGTCCTGATCATTCTGCACCATGATCACTACATCCCGGTCGAGCGCATGTGCGAGACCGGTTTCGTACAATACATTGGGATTCCGTCCCGTGAGATCGCCCACAACCACTTGACTTTGTGCGATGGTCGAAAATATGTCGTCCATGATCCTCTGCGGTCCATAGATCTCGTCGACCCGACGGGTTGCGAGGCCCAAATCACTACAAGCGATCCTGATCGTCTCGTGCACCGGATCGAAATCCCGACTGAAGGGCATCATCACGGCTACATGTCCGAGCGGTGGAAGAGGCCATTCGGGAGTGGTAAAGAGTCTCGGACCGGTTTTCGATCCATCTTCGATGTGATGAAAAACCTCGTCCAGCAGAGCACCTTCTTTAACAGCCCAATGTGTACGCGAATGCTCCCACTGGCCCAAATGGAGCTCCTTCAGGCCGAAAATGTCCTCGGAGCTCATGCCGCCATACAGGTGATGGAACTGGAATGTAATCCGGCTACCCGACTGATACACTCTGTCGATTCGACTCAAGAACGCCGGGGTTCGAGTGCTCCCGTTTGGCATTGCCTCCGCCACTACCAGAGTCGGGAGTTCAGCTAATCTTGACAAGTCGCTCTCGTAGTGTTCGGACAGATGAGTATCCGTGGCCTCGAATACCCTGCTCTTGGGAAACCAACTGGTCCCGGACTTGCTCCGAAAGACATCGTTATCCGAATGACCGTAGCAAATCAGATTGTAGTGAGACTGCAACCAGTACATTTCCTTTGCCTAACCTCATTCTCGAATCTGCGCCTGATCGTACCACATCAGCAGTTTCGGATCCTCCTGGAGCACAATTCGCCACTCGTCGAGATCGGCGGCGTTGCGCGGATCCGGGACGTAACCAGCGGTCCTTCGCCTTGGCGCGCAGGACGAAAGCGTCCTTTCAGCAGGTTGCGGAACTCCGGCAGCTTCTCCGCAGTTGCGCAGGAAGTACTGCCGGCGCACCTCGTCCGACTCGAAGGTCATCCCGAGGCACTCCACGCGTGCCGCTTCGCCGGGTGCGGCGGACTCCGACAGGAGATCGGGCGCCGGACTATGGCTGGCCACGTCGTTCGTTTTCCGGTCTGCCGAGTCGGGCGGCCTTGAGCGCGGCTCCGGCTTCAGTCAGAACATAGCGCTGAGCCGCCGCGGTCGGCTTGCCCGGAATCGTCATGCGCAGGATGCCGGCTTCCAGCAACGGATCGACGTGCTGTGTCCTGAAGAGGCTGCGGTCGGTCTCGCCGATCGCTACCATGACGTTGGCGAGGCGGCGGGGAACGTCACAGAGTTCGACAATCCGCCATTGGGTCGCCGAGAGCGTGGTCAACAGTTTCGCCGAGGCAGCGGATGGCATCGACGATGTCGGACCGTCTCCTGCCGTGGGCGACTCCGCGGTCGTGGAGTTGTCGCGATCAGCGGCTGCGGTGGAAGGCGCCGAAGCCGAATCGCTGCCGACGTTGGCTTGCGCGAGTCGCGCACGCAGGTGGCCGGCCATGACGTAACGGTCGCCGGCGCGTTCCAGCAGCACCTGTGTGACCAACCGGTCTGCGACGGCGGTCGCTTTCGGGCCGGAAAGCCCCGTCACCGCCTTGATTTGCGAAAGCGTCAGGTGCTGTTGACGGCACGCGATAGCGACGGTCCGGGCCTCGTCGTCCGTGAGGCGGACACCGAGCTGTCCCTGGAACAAGAGCTGTTGTTCAGAGAGCAATTCCTCCTTCTTCAGCACCAGCTCGAAGCTCTTGCGCCGCCTGTCGCTCAGAATCAGTGGCGGCACATGTCCCAACTGCTGCCAGTTCCGGAACACGTCGCGCAAGCCCCACCCGGCATGCTCGCTGAGGCCGATGCGGCGGAACGCGAGCACGATACGCGGGTTGCGCACCTCTCTTTCGCCCGGTTCGAGCAGATCCGTGTCCGCGGCGAATGCGTCTCCCGGGTTCCAGAAGACCGTCTGGTCCGCATAGTACCGGATGACCGCCTTGCGCGAGTGATCGGAGTAGTCCTGGTGCATGATCAGGTTGATCATCGATTCGCGAAAGGCCCGGTAGTCCGGCGGCGTGTCGTCCCGGCGTAGCGTCGCAGGGTCCAGCCGGAACGGATGATCCGCCAGTTTCTCGTACCAGTCGATGAGGGAGCGCCACGTACGGATGAGGTTCTCGTCGAGAACGAGACGGTCGAACCAGCGCTCGCCGGTGTCTGCGTCGTCCCGAATCGCGGTGAACCGCTGGCAGTCCACCACGGGACGCGGCAGCAGTTGCCGAAAGGCCGGATTCGTCCCGAAGATCAGAATGGCAGCGCGCGTCGGAAGCCGCCGGCCTCCCTGCTCGACCAGCAGGCCCATCTCGGCCAGGAAGTCCACGTCGGACATCGCGGCGCACGAACGGTTCCCGGGCCTTGCCTCGTACACCGCCCGGTACCAACGGATGGCATCCGGGTCGAATGCACTGGCGGGATTCAGGTCGACGGCCCGACCGTCGGGACGCTCGGCCGCCGCGTCGATCAGGAACCCGTTGCGCTCCCGGTCCGAGCAGCGTACGTCGCTGCCACCGCTACGCACGAAGGCGCGGCGAATGTCGCCGTTCAGAAAAACGGGCTTCTGCGAACGATGCACTTCTGGCACGTAGAAGACGAGCAGGGCCGATTCATCGTGCTTGTGCAGATCCTCATCAACGTCGACCACGACGCTGATCTTGTCCGGCTGCCGTAACGTCGAGAGGAACTCGTTCTGCACCTTGTCGACGTCGAGCACGCCGACGATTTCCATCTCCTGGCCGCTCTCGCGCACGCCGAACACGAGATGCCCGCCCTCCGTGTTCGCGAACGCGGAAACCGTCTCGTATGCGTCGCGGGGCACCTTGCGTTGCGCCTCCTTGAACTCGACGTCGCGCCATTCGTGCTTGCGAAGCAGCTCGATCAGCTCGTCCTGCGTCATGCCGTCACTCCGAGGCGATTCGCATCCTGTCCGACCACGCCGCTTCGATGTCGGTTTGAGCGAAGTGGTCGCCCTTGAACAGCAGCGACTCGCCGGTGGTCTTCTCCAGCGCGTAGGCGAGGCAGTCGCCGAGGTTCGACGTCGCCTGGCCTCATCCACCCATCCCCTTGAGCACCACAACGTCCTCGTCGAGTCCCTGCCGGCAGAGATCCAACCGAGGACTGCGGCTGACGTCTCCGACGGACAGCGCCAGGTCGAGCGGGTAGAACGAAACCCCATCGACGAGCCCGCGCAACGGATATTCCCGGCATCCGCGACTCACCAGGCCGGCTTCCACCAGCCACGGGACGATCCCATCGCCGGACACGACGACCTTCGCCGCGGGCGAGAAGATTCCGCGGTCGCCGCTCTCCGCGAGAACGCCCCACTCGACGAACGACCGGACGACCCGTTGCACGGCGCGCGTCAGCGTGCTCCGTTCCCCCCAGGACTCCGCCACGCGCCGCACGATCTGCGACAGGGACGCCTCCCCCTGGAGAGCCAGCAGCCTGCCGGTCGTTGCCGCCACGTCACGGAAGAACGGGTAGGTCGCCAGGCACATGCCCCAGTGCAGCGGAAGCCGGTCACGTCCGGTTCGGCCGCGCAACAGCGCGAGCGCGTCGTCGCGAAGCGGCACGGCAGCGGCGGGCACGGCCATCCAGACGTGCAGCAGAACGGTCATCGTCTTGCCCCGCGCGCTGTGAGGACCTTCGCCGGCCACCTGTCCGTCGAGGAGTCGTTCGAGCTGTGCACGAATTTCCGGCGTGGAAAGTCCCTGCATGGTCCACTCGGCTGTGGCGTCAAGCCAGCGCAAGCGGACCTTCCGGTCGAACCCGATGATGCGGCGCGTCGTACCGGACATCACTTCCGCTCGATCTCGACGAAGGGTACGACGACTTCTTCCAGGGTGATACCGCCATGGGCCACCGGACGTTCCGACCCGCGAACGAATGCCCGGCGCCCGGGGGCCAGCAGCGCAAAGTAGTCCTCGGGCAGTCCGGTCGTCGGCCATTCAATCGCATCCGGAAACCGGGTCGCGACCCGCGAACGCAGACCCCGATCACGGTAGATGCGTGCACGTTGGCCTCGCAACTCCGCGAGCGACTTCTCCCTCGGCGCCCCGCAACCGCGGGCTTCCACGTTTCCGTGGTCCGACGTCAGGAAGACGGCGAATCCTCGGTCGAGGAGCGTGTCGAGCAAACCCGCCAGCGTTCTGCTCTCAGTCCACAGCTCGACTTGGTTGTGCATCCCTGCGCTTCCAAGCGTCATGCCATGCATGATCCGATCCACGACGTCGACCACCAGGCCCACGGCGCGGGCACGGGGATGAGACACGAGTTCCTCAACGCGCCCGACGTCCGCGGGGTCGCGCAGGTTCTTTTCGTAGACCGCCTCGATGGGGGGCAGGCCTTCGTCTCCCCAGAACCGCTTCCACGCGGACGGCTCACGGTCCGTGCCGTCGATGCTGGTTGCGAAGTACAGCGGCGGGCGGCCCGTGAAACAGGCCTGTCGGGACACCATGGTCAGCGTGGGGATCCAGGCGAACAGGCTCTCCTCCCGGAACCGCAACCCTGGTCGCTGTTGCGCGAGCAGCTCGTGAACCACCACCCACTGGTCGAGCGCCAGCCCGTCCATCACGACGAGCGCTACCTTCCCGTCCCTGGATTCCTGCAGACGCCGCGCGAGCAACCGGGGAATCTGGTGGATCATCACCGGCGGCGACGGTGGCAGATTGTGCAACGTCTCGAAGCGCTGCCGGATCCAGGCGGTAAACGCCTCGTCGATCCGATCGCGGATGCTGCGGTACCGTTCCAGAGCGTTCCCGTCCAGCGTACCCGCGTCACCGAAGACGAGCGCGTTCACCTGCGCCCAGCGTGGCGCGAATGCGAGCCACACTTGGTGTGACGCCACGTCTTTCGGAATCGTCTCCTCGATGGATTTCAGCAACCTGTCGAGCCGGCGCTTGCGATGCGCCTTTGGGTCGATCTCGATACCGGCCAACGCCCACGAACCCACCACTTCCTCCCCGCCCGGATGCGCAATCGGCCGGAGCACACCTTCCAGGAACAGGTTGTCGATGTAGACCCGCACGTCGGGGTGATCGAATGGGATCTCGGCCGGGCCGCGGAACGCAAGCCCGTACCGCTCCGTCGATTCATGCAGCGCGACCGCTCCAGAGGTCTGCCGATCAAGAAAGATCGGCCAGCGCTCCTGGAGAAATGCGAAGAACGCCTGGCGATCCGGAACGATCTGCGCCAATGGCCACCGCTCGAACACGGGGTCCTTGCGAAGCTCCCGAATGAGGCGGTGTTCCAGAATCCGCGGCAGTCGGAGTCTGCGGTAGTGGCGGCGCAACAAGAAGCGGAGCAGATCCGATGCCGCCTTGATCGTCTCGGGCGTGAACCGGAACAGGTGCCGAAGCACGAACGCCTCGGTCTGCGCCTCGCCGAGGCGACGTGCCGGCGGCTCTCGCGCCTGGGCCGCGTACAGGCAATCGAGATCGCTCCGGTCCAACGCATTGACGACCGAACCGCTCAGCTTCGGGAACAGGTCGCCGAGCTGGAACGAGATCTGGTGGCCCGCCTGCAGCACGTCGTAGGGAACTGCACGCAGGTCCGATGCGTCACCTCGGACCGCGACGACCAGATCCGCCAGATCGCCGCGGTCCCGGTGTGATCGGTAGCGGGACTCGTAGAAGAACCGGAAGGCGATGCGATCCTCGAAGGAAACCAGCTCGAAACCCCGCGCCTGGAGCGTCTCGAGGATGGCCTCCTCCTGCAGAAGCCCATCGGGGTCCGCGACGACCGTGAGGCGATCAACCCCCGGCGTGAACTTCTTCAGAATCTCATCGCGCCAGTTATTCACCGCCGCTCCTTCCCTCGACATGCACGAGCAGGAGCGGAACGAGCTCCGGGCTGGTGTCGGCGGCGCGATCGAGTCGGTCCCGCCAGGATTGCTGCTCCGTCTCAAGCTGCGTCAGGCGATGATCGCGCACCGTCGGCAACCCGATTCGCTCGATGGTCGAGCGCCGAGCCGCAAACGAGTAGTCTCCTTTCTCGCGTTCGGCGGCGCGCCGGACGCGGTGTGCCTGAACCAGCTCCTCGTACATGGGCTGACCATTCTCGCGGGCTGATTCCTGAACACGGTCGAACGCCTCGACCGCCGCATCGCCTTCGACATGTTCATGCACAGACGGCTGGTCGGCCAGCATCCGGTCCCACACGAACCGGGCTGTGGGGGCAAGGACACGACCGTCTTCATGCCTGAAGAGCGGCATGACGCGGTGCCGACTCTCCTCCGGTGCATGGAGCGCGATCCGCCACAGCGACCAGAATCCCCGGACCTCCGACGGCAGCTCCGTCAGAACAAGACACGGGATCGGTTGCCCGGGAGCGAAGGGCGGAATCCGTGTCGCCAGTCCGCGGAGGCGCGGCTCCTGCAGCGTGAGATGTCTTGCGGAGGGCAATCGTTCCGCGTCGGCGACCGAGAACACGACTGGCCCTTCACGCTTTCCGTCAGGCCAGATCAGCTTCCACGCAAGATCGTTCCGTTCCGCGGCGCCGCCGTGTGCCTGCACGTAACTGACGGTCATCCGTTCCACCCAGTGGGGCAGCGGGTGGGTCACCAGATTTCGCGCCTCTCCGGGATCGACATTATCTGCACCTCCGAGAATGGCCACGTTGTCGCAGACAGCCCGCCCCTGATCCCTGACCGCTTCCACCGCCGCTTCGACCCCGGCATCGAGCGCCTGGGGCCGGAGAATCGCTTCGACGTACAGGTTGTCGAAGAGCTGCCCGGCCAGCGCCGAATCCAGGATGTCACCCGTCTTGTCGACGCCGAACTCATGCAGGATGACGGCCAGCTTCTCTTCCAGAACCTCGCGCACGCGGTGCTCAACCGTGTCCTGGATCGCGAAGTTGACCGCGCGGACGGCATGCGCCTGGCCGATGCGGTCTACCCGTCCGATGCGCTGCTCGAGCTTCATCGGGTTCCACGGGATGTCGTAGTTGATCACCACGTGGCAGAACTGCAGGTTCAACCCCTCGCCGCCAGCGTCCGTCGAGACCAGGATCCGCGCGTTGCCGGCGAATGCTTGCTGCGCGTTCTCCCGCTCGTCCATCCCCAACGATCCGTTGAGGCAGACGACCGAGAAGCCCCGGTCGGCAAGAAACTCCCGCAGCATCTCCTGCGTGGGCACGAACTCGGTGAAGACGAGCACCTTCAGATCCGGATCCGATTCTTCCTGTTGCAGGCGGTAGATCCAGTCCAGCAAGGCTTCCGCTTTCGCATCCGGGCCGGCCGCCTCCGTGCCCCGGGCCGCGTCGAGCAGCAACTTGACCTCGGCGTGTTCGTCCTTGAGTGCCGCCAGCCGGGCCGTGAGCAACGTGTCCATCTGCTCCTGGCCGTCGAGGTCCGCCCACTCCTCCTCGGACAGATCAGGAAAAAGCAGGAGTTGTTCGTCCGGTCCCTGCAGCGCGTCGAGCCGACGCTCCAACGTAGTTCGGATGGCGCGCGTCGACGACGTGACCAGACGCTGCATCAGGATCATCAGAAAGCCGACATGGCTCTTCTTCTCGCGCAGGGCCTGGTTGTAGCCCGCGCGTACGTATTCGGTAACCGCTTCGTAGAGGGAACGTTGGCGGCCGTGCCGGGCCTCCCAGGCGATCGGCTCGAGTCGCGTGTTACGCGGCTTGAACAATGGACGTCCATCCGTGTCCACGGCATGACGCTTCTCCGTCCGAATCACGAACGGGCGCACCCGCTCACGCGAAATGCTCGCGGGATCCGGGAAGGCCTCTTCGTCGACCAGCGACATCAGCCGGTGGAAGGCGTCCGTCTTGCCCTGATGCGGCGTCGCCGACAGCAACAGGAGATACGGCGCCGCATGCGCCAGCCCCCAGCCTAGCCTGTACCGGGCGACCTGATCCGTGCTGCCGCCGAGCCTGTGTGCCTCGTCGACGACAATCAGGTCCCAGCCAGCCGTCATCAAGCCCTCGAAACGGTCGTCGTTGTGCTCCGCCACCCGCTCGCGCGACCATCCGCGCCTGACATCTAGCGGCTTGACCGAATCGATGGAGCAGACAACCTGATCCCACGTCCGCCAGACGTTGTCGGTGGGCGCGATGCGTCGGAACGCCTGAAAGTCACTCGGGCTGAAGAGCCTGAAGTCCTCGTCGAAGTGCGTCCGCATCTCCGCGATCCACTGCGTCACGAGCCCCTTCGGCGCTACGACCAATGTCCGGCGCACCATGCCGCGCAGCTTGAGCTCCCGCATGATGAGCCCCGCCTCGATTGTCTTGCCCAGGCCGACCTCGTCCGCCAGCAGGTAGCGGACGCGATCATCGGCCACCGCACGTCGCAGGGCGCGAACCTGATGCGGCAACGGACTGACCGGCGCGTCAATGGGTGCCAACAGCGAATCCCCGGTCAGCGTGTCCGAAACCCGCGCGGCCGCAACGACGTACGACAGCCAAACCGAACTACCCTGCGCGCTCCCTCCGACCGACTGAAGCCGGTTCGATCGCACCCGGACGACCGCGTCCTTCGCTGGAATCCACACGCGACAGATCGAGTCGCCCCACAAGGTCTGCGTTTCGACCACCCGAGCAATCTGCTCGTGGTCGACGCTCCACGCCCAGTCCCCCGACCGGAACACCTGCCCGCGATTCGATTCCCCGATTCGTACCGGGTCGTCCATCGCCTCAGTTGTCATCGTTCGCGCCGGTCGTAGGCTCATCGCCACCCTGCCCAGGCTCCGGTGGCTCCGGATCAAGTCCTTGCCAAGATCGAGCGATCTTCTTCCAGTTGATGTCGCGCTGTTCTGCTCCGGTCCAGACGTCCCAGAACGCCGGATCCGGTGAATGCGGTCGAAACTCCGCTGCAATCTCCTCCACCTCGACCAGGATCGGAGCCGGCGCCGCCCAGCCGAGCAGTATCGCCCGCCGTGTCGGAAGGCTCGGAAGTTCCCGCAGGAGGGGACCGAGACCGTCCGGGACAAGGCGTTTCACCAACTCCTGGTCGCGGTCGTTGACAAGCCGGTGCAGCAGAAACGTGTTGCACTGGGAAAGGACGGTCGGTGAAACCTCCGATGGACGCTGCGACGCCAGAACCAAGCCCAGGCCGAACTTCCGGCCCTCACGCGCGATCTTCTCGAAAACCCTGGCGCAGGCCTTGCCGGCGGCCGACGCCGTCTCACCCGTCAACTCCCGATGCACAAACGTGTGCGCCTCCTCGAGCACCAGCGTAGTGGGAAGCTCCTGTCCCCCATCACGCCGATACCGCTGGACCGCCTCGAAGACCATGCGACCGAGAACGCTGACGACGATGTGGATCACTTCGGATGGAACAAGAGACAGATCGATCACAGCGATCGATCCGTTCTTCGCTTGATCCGCCCCGACATAGCTTGTGAGCCACTCCTCCAGCGTGATCGGCACCGTTTCGTCCGGTCGCAAGACGGACGCCAGGCGGCCTTGCGCAAGAAGACCCCGAATCCGAAGGCTCAACGTGTCGACGAACTGCGCCACGTCGCGGCCGGACTGACCAGCCGCAAGCGCATCCACATAGCCGGGTAGCTCGTCCACCGAGAATGGCCGCGGAGTGTCCTCATCCACGACTCCGCCATCATCCGGCAGACCCAATGCCACCGCCACTTCTTGCAGCCGCTGGATTACCGTTTCGATCTCCGCCTCGGCGAAGTCGTTGTGCCAGTGCCCACCGTCTCGCTGACCCGACCGGGCTCCCTCCTCCAGGTTCTGCGCTGTCGCAGCCGCCGCCCGCAACACTACCCGCAGATTCTCTGGACAGTCCGGATCGCCGACAAGGTCCTCAAAGTCCTTGTGGACATTCAGGAGAACCCCGGCTACATCCTCCCGCTTGCCACGTCCTTGGTAATCACCGCTCTGGACAATCACGTTCAGCCGATTCCGATATCGTTTCGCTCGACCCTTCGCTTTCGTCTCGAACGCGTCCGGTGGTCCGAGGCCAGATCGCGCTCGCCGCAGTGCATCAAAAAGCACCGGCCGCTGCACACCCGGTGCGGCCCCGGAGAAAGCAGCCCACTCGGCCCCGTTCCACAACCAGGCAGGGACCTGGAGCGGCTGGTCGTCGGTTCCACCATCGGTTCCCGGCTTCACACGAAACAACCGCACGCCGAAACCGCCGAAGGCCCGAGCGTACTCTCCGTTCGGATCGAGCACGATGAAGCGGGCATTCGGCACGGGGTTGGGGGCCTCGCCGCCCCCATCAGTCTCCTCTTCCCGCGCTCTCCGGGCCGCATCCAGCGACCAGCGGATGAGACCCGCCACCGAGCAGGACTTTCCTGCACCCGTGTTTCCGAGAACCGCCAGATGTCTCCCGAACAGTTTGTCCGGATCAACGTGTACCGGCGCGCGCCCGGCCGTCGGGCAGCGTCCGATCAGGATCCGCTGGGATGCGCGGGCCTCTCCCTCGACGATCGCGCGGAGCTGTTCGGCCCCGGGAAGAAGAACCGGATCGCCAACCGACGGAAACACATCCACGCCGCGTCGAACCTCAAAGGAGTAATCCTCACCCTCGGACCGAACCTTCAAGGTCCCGAGTGGTGTCAAGCTCATCACCCGCGCTGGAAACGGCAAGTCGATGAGGCCGAAGTCCTTTTGCATTCCCTTGCGCATGGGAAAGGACAACCGTTGAATGCGTACGGAGGAAATCACACAGGCAGTAGCGCCGCCCTCGTTCGGAATGAGAACGTAGTTGTTGATGCGGGGAAAGCCCGTCGGCCTGCCGGTGTTCAATGCCGTCGCCTGCGGAGCGTCGACATCGAGCAGCACCGTGATCCGATCCGCGGACACTTCCTCGACAGTGCCTACGACCCGGTCGCCAATACTCTGCACGACTGACGTCATGGTTCATCTATCCCGTCTTCACTCCCCTCATTCGTTCGGGCAGGGTCGTCCGCCCTTGGACGTGCTCGGCGTCTCAGCAGATCCATCATGCGCCATGTCGCGCGGTCGATGGCAGGCTTGGGGAGATAGTTCTCGACCAGTGTGGACAGATCGCCAAAATGCGGGCCGACGAGCAAAGTAATCTGTACGTCCCTGGCGACCCGGTCACAGAAGGTGCGCAGCCGTCCGGCAGCATCATCGTAGGATATGATCACCAGGTGCGTGGACGGAATGGTGAGCATATCCGACAGCACCCGATTGACGTGATCGTCCCCGAAACCGTATCCGTAAGTTACGACTACCGAGTTCGGACGGCACGTCGCCGCGGCGAAGTCTCGGAAAAGGTCGGCGTACGGATACTCCAGGGTCTCAACATCCTTGGAGGCGTTCGGATAGACGAGCACGCTTGCCCCGGGGCAGTCGGAAACCTCCGGGTGGCTCTCCGCGGCGCCGAATGGAAGCGCGCAGCGCTGGACTTCCGCTCGCCCGGAAGGCCCCGTCCTGGCACGCCAATCCAGGGACCCATGGAGCTTCGTGAGTCGCACGACCCCCTCGAGATAGCGGGGTTCTCCGCGGATGCCCGGCGGATTGTAGTGCAGGTCGACGCCGAGGCGGGACGAGCGGAAGACCGGACTGAGATTGCCGAGGAACCGATCTAGCACACGCAGTCCGAGCAGGTCGCATCCATGCTCGACAACTCGATCGTAGTTGGTAGTGAAGATGTGCAGCCGCTCTCGACTCGCAGTACGGCTTGCGAAGGGCAAAAGGAATCCGCCGAGCAACCGGCGGACATTGTCCGCCTTCTTCGAGTCGTCAACATCGGTGAGCACCTGATTGATGCCGCGTTCGGTGCCGAGAATCTGCTTGAGAAAGGAGACGAGGGTGTCGTTCAATACGCCCTGCCATGCGCCGAGTTCTTTCGACACGCTGTCGGGGATCGTCCCATTCCCTCCGAGTGCTTCCACGTCAGCAAGAATTTGAAGACCTCCGATAAGTTCCCGTGCGGCACGGATCTGATCCTCGATGTTTGGATCACCGCGACCGAGACGCTCTGCGCTGTTCGCAGCGGCGACGCGTACCGCGAAGGCGTAGGTGTTCCGCACTTCCTTCGCCGCCATCTCGACGGTCGGCGCCCCGGCGTCCGTTGCCAAGGCGGTCGTCAAGCCGCTACCTATCACCAGATTCAGGTGCTCGGCCTGAAGCAGAGCCGACAACCACGGCTCAACGTGCTCCTTGTGGTCGTCGGGCTTCGGATCCGTACCGTTCAGTTTCGACGTATGGGCTCCCGCCCGAATCACATGCGTTGGCCACGTGGTCTCGGCCTGCGCTTCTTTTTTTGTCACGCATCCTCTCCGCTGCGCGTGAGCGCTTGGTCGTACCACATCAGCAGCTTCGGATCCTCCTGAAGCGCGGTCTCCGGAACCTTGCGCGCGACCTCCACGATAGTGGCGTAATCCCGTGCCTGCCATGCCCTCCGGAAACCGGCGCGAATCGCTTCCAGGCGGAACAGTTTCAGGCGTCTCTGCGTGGAGTGCCGGTACTCGTCGAACTCCCGGAGCAGGCCCCGTGTCCGCAGCTCGTCGAGATCGCCGGCCTTGCGCGAATCCGGAACGTACCAGCGATCCCTGGCCTTGGCACGGAGCGCGAGATCATCTTTCGGCAGGTTCCGCAGTTCCTTGAAGTTGCCGGACAGGTAGGCGTGGATCTGGCTCGGAACCTCGCCCTTTCCGTCGTAGCAGAGGAAGTTCTGCGCCAGGAACTCCGACAGCTCGATCATCTTCTCGTGCTTCTGCCACCCGCCGAGCTCGCGGATGAAGTGCGGATGAATCTCCTGGAAGGTCTGGGGCTTCTTCGTGAGCTGCTGCCGCAGCCACTGGATGGCGGATTCCTCGTCCTTGACGAAGAGTTCGAGTTGAACGAGCTCCCGTGCTCCCAGCCGTTTGGTGTCGTACTCGGCGACCTGATCGGGGAGGAAGAACATGCCGTCCCGCTCGGGAAAGCGCTGCGTGAGGCCGTCCTGGAACTCGGTCGCGGAAAGAGGAACCGTCACACCGCGCTGCACGTGAAAGGCCACCATGCGGTCGAACAGGAGGTAGCCCTGTCGCTCTGCGATCACCTCGGCACTCCCATCCCTGGCGACGAACACGGGAAGCTGCCGCATGTGGGTGCGGACGAAATCCCACGCGCCGTCTTCGGTCCCGGCCTTCAGCCGGAAACGGTCCTCCAATCCGCCGTTCGGCTTGTAGGCGGAAATCACCAGATCTTGCTTGACGGCCGTGCTGGTGACCTGCCGGTACGAGCCCTGCTGCTTGTCGAGGGTACGGACGTCGGCAACTACGAAGCCCGCGGCCAGCATGGCCTCCTGAATGGCGTTCCAGACGGCGTTCTTGGAGTTGTGGAAAACGACGGTGATCCACCGGCCGGGCTTCAGGACGCGGCAATACGCCTGGAAGCATCGCTGCATCAGGCGCTGGTAGTCGGCGATTCCCTTGCCCTTTGGCCGGTCGACGATGGCCTCTGTCTCGCTGCAGGTGCGGATGCCGTGCCAGGATTCGACCAAGTAGTTGAGATCCGCATAAAAGATATTTTCGCCAAAAGGCGGATCAGTAAACACGTGATCAATAGAATTGTCTGGCAAGGTGCTGTGACTGCAGTCACTGGTGGCGACAATCGCGCAATTCGCATACGCTGACATCAGACTAAAGGCCTCAGGAAGTAGTCTGGTTTTTCGGTCTAGTCGGTACCACGGTGATGTTTCCGCAACTTGCGACGGTATGTAGTACACGCCGCTCAATACTTGATTAGATTGCGAGTTCTGGTTGGCCCTAAAGCGATTCAAGACGGACATCGTCGCTATAGCTTGCTCAACAAAAAAAAGTAGCAACTGACGCTGCCTTACATCTGAACAGCTGTGGGCTCGGCGCCACATCGCTGCCAGCGCATGCGCCGCCCGCGGCGGGAACAGGTGGTGCACGTGCGTGAACCCCTTCGGCGCAAGACGAGATCCGTGGTACATCTCGTCGATGGGGAAGGCGTTGGTCGGCACTTCCGACGGCAACGGGAGACCTGCGACGCTCTCCAGGACGTGCAGATCGGTGGCGTCTGGTTCCTTTCCGTACCGCACATCGCCCACGTTGTAGTCGATAAGGACGGGTCGCAACCGAATGCGCTTCCAGGGCTGGCCCGACGCAGGATCGACGAGCGTCTCGAACAAACGCACGAGGTTGTCCTTGGTCAGGGTCGCCGCGCAATGCGGACAGGGAAAAGAAGGTCGCGTGCGGCTGGTATCCCTGTCCAGAGCCTCGTCCAGAAACACTACTTCGCCCGCGCAGTCCGGACAGGAAAAAACCTCGCTCCAGACGGTGTAGTTGATCCGCCCCCTGGTCTGTCCGTCCGTGTGGAGCGTCTCGTACATCCAGCCGATCTCCGCGTCGACCTCCCGCAACAGTTGGGACGACGCCTCGCGGAATACCGAAACGTCGAAGGGAAGGTTGTAGTTGGCGGCAATGAAAGTAGCCGCCGGCGACAGGTCGCCGAGGATTACCCGCCGGGCGCCCCACCTCGGTGGCTCTCGTCCCTCGACCTTCCATTTCTGCTCGAGCGCCCGGCGGTAGGTACGCGGCGCCGTGCCGCACCATTGCGCCGCGACGCCAGTCATGCCCGAGCCGCAGAATCCGTCGAGGACGAGGTCGCCCGGTTGGGTGTAGTGAAGAATCGACGGCACAATCGCCAAGTGCGGCACCTTCGTGTGGTAGCCGTGCGCCCGGTAGAGGGAATCCGTCTTCCCGACACTGACGTCGACGGCGAACGGCTCGCGATGATACGGCTCGTCGGGGTCGTAGGGCCGGCCGTAGTGCTCGACGAACTGGTTCACGAACGGATTGGGGCAGGCCGTGTAGTACGGCGGATCGGACAGCCGCAGGATGTCCTCGTCCTTGCCCGCGGGAAAGTCGGGCCGTCGTCGGAGTTCCGGCAGCTTCTCCTTCAAGCGCTCGAGGAAGTACTTCCGGCGTGCCTCGACCGACTCGAAGGTCGTCCCGAGGCACTCTACCGGTCCCGAGTCGCGCGTCGCGGACTCGCGGAACAGCTCGGGGACAGGGTCACTCTTCGCCGCCACCTTCATCCTCCCGGCCCTTGCGCATGCGAGCGGTCCGCAAGGCGATTACATGGTCACTGACTATGTTCCGCTCAGGCATACCGCTGACATGGTCAGTGACCATGTTCCGCTGACGCTTCCAGGAGATTGGCCACTGACAGCCGGCAAGGTGAAGCGGTTGCGATGATTCTGGCGTAGTGCGCGGCGTCCGCTTCGCGAAACAGCACGGCCAGGACTGCCGAGGTGTCGACGATCACGTGGGCAACCCCCGTTCGTCATAGAGAAGGTCGCCATGATCCGCGGCCGACGGCCCCGGATCCAGCCTGTTGGCGCAGCGTTCCCCGATGGCGAGCAGCTTCTCGACGCGGACATCCACGTCCCGTAGACGCTGCTCCCGCTCCAGGCGGTCGCGTAGCGCGACCGTAATCGCGCCGGTCATCGTCTCGCCGGTCAGCCGGGCGAGCTCGCCGGCGAGCCGACACGTCTCCTCGTTCTTGATGTTGAGGCTCATGGCAGGGTCCCTAGTAGAATATCGAGCATTCATTCTACCCGAATCCCATTCGGCGGCCGGCAACCCAGGGGGTCGCGAACGAAGGCTTGCGGGAGCACCTCGGGCACCGACTCGCCGGCTACTCGATGACGATCCGCACCTTCGCCTCGTCCATTCCCTTCGCCCTTTCGTCGACATAGTCGCCGAAGCGCTTCTTCAGTTGGCCAGGCGTTGCCGGCGATCCGCTCGGGAAGAGCGCGCGGCGAAATTCCTCAGCGGTTACGACCACTTTCGAGAGCCCGGACAACACCTGCGCGACCGCGTCGATGAAGTCGCGACTCGCGTCGTCGGGGAACGTGCCGGACGCGATGAACGCTTGCACCAGCTTGCGCTGGTCGGGCCCGAGCAGCGCAAGCTGGTCGCGTGTCGTCGGATCCGCCAGGTTGTTCAACAGGATGCCGGTCCAGGTCGAAATCAGCGTGTCCAGTTCGCCGTCCAGCCCGGAAAGCACGTTGCCGGCCTCAGCCTGGACAGGCTCGGCCGACGGCCGGAAGGCGCAGTGAGGACACTCGCCGGCAGCGTCCAGTTCCTGCTCGGTCAACGCGAAACAGCTCTTGAGCGCAGCCAGACGGTGCTGGAAGTCCGTCAGTTGCTGTCTGGGCATCAGGTCGATCGTCGCCAGATTCCGCAGTTGTTGCAGGCGCTCGTCCTTGAGAAGCCGGCCCTTTCGCCTGTCGTCATCGACCCCGAGCCTGGCCCGCGCGTGAAGAGCCAGGTACGCGTCGATGTACGCGCGCTTCAGTTCGTCGAGCTTCGCCCGAGCTTGCTGCCGAAAGCCGGCGGCCGACCGCTTCGCCGGATCGAGGAACTGCGCGACGAGGTCCTCACGCACGTCCTTCAGCTTCCCCACCCACTCGTGATCCGGAGGAAGCACCGCCTCCGCGGCGGGGAAATACGATGCGGCATTCGCGAAGTCCCCGACCAGCGCGTGCATGGCTTCGACCTCTCCGAGCGCGTCCAGACCGACTCGCTGCGCCTCCACCTCCTGCCGGCCGTAAGGAAAGTTCTTGAGCGTGCCGGGCGACGTGAAGGCTTGAAGCGATTCGAGGAAGCCCTTGGCCGAATCCAGCTTCCCGCGCAAGTCGTCGGTGGCATACTCGTCGAGGAGCTGTCGCCCCCAGAACTGAAAGCCGGTCTGGAGGGCCTGCCGGGCGAGCACCAACTGCTTGACCCGCGCACCTATGGCCTTGTGCAGCTCCTGGACCGGCTGTTCCCTGCCCTGCGCCACAAGTTGCGCCATGCCCGGTGTCAATTCCAGCAGCTCGAAGAGCGCCGTCAGCGCGGGGATGTTCCACGACTTCGGACGTTCGACGTGCTTCAGGCCGACGAGGTCGGTCAGCGGCGTGGCGGGAAGCGCCGCGACGTCGGTCGCGTCGAACTTCCGGCCGGGAATGGCAAGGACCAGGTCGCCGGCGTAGACGAGGCTCGCCAGCAGGACGACCACCCAGTCCGGCTCCAGGCGATACGTGCGCGGCGCCATGTACTCGACGTCATGAACGGTGTGGATCAGCTCACCTCGGTTGAGAACCTGTCCCTCACCCTTGTTGGCCAGCATCTCGATAACATGCTTCGCGTAGCGCGAGCGACTCGGGTCGAGCCGGTCGCCGTCGAGCAGCTCCAGCGCGTCGAGGACCCTGGCTCCCTGCTGGGTCTTGCGCGGGCCGGCGATCCACCGCAGCGCGTCCTGCACGGCCTGCGGACGACTCTCCCTGGTCCAGTAGACCGGAAACGTCGGGTACCCCGGCGCGTCGTCCTCGAAGCAAGTGCCCAGCGCCGCGGAGCCGACGGCATTCACGACGTCCAGAACGTTGACCTGCGCCCCCTCCGTCGCCAGCTTCCCCTTCACCCACCCGGTGAGCGGCTTGGTCCGTCCCTGGTGCGTCACCTCGACCGCGGTGGTCATGTGCTCCCGGAGCCACCTCCCCAACTCTTGCTGGTAGCCGGACGCCTTCGTCTCGTAGACCTTCTTCGCCTGGCCGGACGCGCGGGATGCCAGATCGAGCGCCGCGGCGCATCCCTTGAGGGCCTGATGGAAGGCGTCGTCGCGTCCCGTGAGCCGAAAGAACACCTCGTCCGCCTTCTTCTCGTCCCGGAAGCGTGGCGGGTCGTAGGGCTGGATGAAGTAGAGGTAGAAGTCGCGCGGCGGCACGGCCGTCGACCGCTCGTTCGGCGCGCCGAAGAATAGGTAGCCCAGCCGGGAGGCGTGGCGCTCCCGCCACTCCAGCTCGTGCTCCCAGATCTGGAAGCCGGTCACGTAGGTCGCGTCCTTGCACTCCAGGACGGTCGTGAGCGCCTGGTAGTAGTAGCGGTCGAGCTGCGCGTCGTCGAGCGACTCTGCGCGCTTCTCGATCTGTGCGTCGTAGTCGTCCGTCTTCTGGAGGTCGAGATAGTACTGGCGGTTGTCCGCATTGGACGAAATGAACTGTCCGCTGACGGTCCTATGGATTTCGCGCAGGACGGTCTCGACCAGCGAGAGCAGGTCATCGGCCGGCTCGCCGCCCAGGTCTTCGATGCCCGGCTGGTAGAGGCACAGCGTGTCGCGGAGCTCGTCCGGCGTGGCCCCGAGCGGCGCGTGGATGTCGTTGTGCGTGAGCCGGTGAACGGACAGGGCGTGGATAATCCGTAGCGCCATCGGCCTGTACTGCGGCCGCGTGAACGCCCGGGCGATGCGGGACTCCAGCACCTGGCTGCAGTCGATCACCGCCTTGATCTCCGGCACCGCGCGGAACGACGGGTTCTCGCGCAGCGCGCCCCAGTACGCGTCGTAGGCGATGAGGCCGGGACTGTCGGCAGGCGGCTCGTCTTCGACGATCCGATTCATCGCCAGCGAGAGCGTCTTCAGCACTTCGCGCTTCTCGATCACCGCGATCCGCTCGAACGTGTCGATGAAGTCGGGGTGGACCGGGAACAGCCGTACGAACTCGTCCAGTCGCTCGTTCATGTTGCCGTAGAACCGGGTGAACGGCTGGAGGTAGGCCCGGATCCGTATCTGCTGCTCGGCCGTCTTCCTCAGGAGGCGCTCGGCCACCACGTGCTTGACGTCGGTCCGCGCGATGCGGATCTGCTCGAAGCGGTCCTTCACCCGGCGCAGGCTGTCGGCCACGTGGGCGAAGCGGGGACTGTCGAAGATGGCTTCCTGCAGACCGGCGACGAAGCGGAAGCGCAGATCCTTGCAGACCTCACCCACCTCGCGGAGGAAGTTCAGATCGAGAACCAGCTCCTGATCCCTGCGGCTCTTGAGGTAGTCGAGCAGCTCATCCACCACGAACAGCAACCCCTGGTCGGGGTACCGCTCGTGGAACGCCGACATCAGATCCTCGAAGGCGCTCTTGTGATTCGGGATCGTGTCCCTGGCCGGGAAGCGGTAGTCGATACCCCACCCGGCCAGCGCTCCCTCGAGCTGTGAGCAGACGAACTCGCGGAAGTCCATCGTCGTGGCGCCGAGCTCGGTGCGGGCCACCTTGAACCGGCCGGCGATGCGGCGCGCGGCGACGGCGACGAGAGGGCTGACCGAGTCGACGAGATCCGCCCGCTCGGCGATCGCGGAGATGACCGACATCAGGTGGGACTTGCCCGTGCCGTAGTTCCCGACGACGAGGAAACCCTTGTTGTCGGCAGGCCGCTCGAACTGAATCTGCGGAATCACGACCTGCGCGAGCCGCTCCGCCATTTCCGCGCTCACGACGTAGGTCGACACGAGCTGCTTCGCCGCCGACGCCTGGTCGGCGTCTCGAAGCTGCACGACCGTCTCGATCGGCTCGAACTGAATCAGGTCGCCGTATTTCATCTCGGTACCGGTACGGTGACGATGCCCGACCTCATGGGCTCGCGACGTCCGGGCAAACGACCATCACGTCGCCCCGGTCATCCCGGGAGTACCGCCTGTGTTCCGGGTGTTCCGGCGCCGCGTAGGTCAGGTAGCCCTTCTCCAGCGTCCCGTTCCAGGCCGCGACGATGGTACGGTTTCGTGACACACCCTGCAACAGCCGTAGCGGATCCTGCCTGAGCGCCGGGTCGAACAAGAGCTCGACGTTGTCGAGCAGCGCCAGCGGCTCGTCAGTGCCCACAACCTCGTTGAGTAGATCCGGCAACCGCAACGCCCGCTCGCGCTCGGTCAAGTCGAGCATCCGGCGCGACAGCTCCAGGTTGAGGTTGACGATCCGGGCCCCTGTCCTTGCCGCAACCTGCCGCAACGCCTCGGTCTTGCCGGACCCGCTGGGAGCCGCGACGAGAATCAGACGGTGATATTGCGCCTTGGCGCCATCAATCCGGGCGAGTACCTTCTGGGACAGAGCTTCTGCCATCGCTGCTACGCAAGCCGCAGGTCGGTTGCAGACGGACTCTATCCCTCCCCGCCGTCCGCCTGGTAGGTGGCGAACGACGTCGGGGTCTCCCAGACCGTCACCCTCACGACCGGGAAGCCGTGCTCGCGGGTCTTCTCGAATATGAGGCGGGCGATGTGCTCGACGGTGGGGTTCTCCTCGGCGACGAACACCGGCTCGCCAAGCTCCCGCAGCGGTCCGATGAGCGGGTCGTCGCGGTGGAGGATCATCTTGTGGTCGAGCTCGCGGTCGATCCAGCCCTTGATGCTGCGCTTGATGTCGCTGAAGTCGCAGACCATCTGGCGGTCGTCGAGCGACTCGGTCCGCACCTCCACCTCGGCCACCGCGTTGTGCCCGTGGGGATGCTTGCAGACGCCGTCGTAGTTCAGGAGGCGGTGGCCGTAGCAGAAGTCGATGCGTTTGGTGACCGAGTACATGGAGCGCCGAATCGTAGCACACGCTCGCGTTCAGGCCGGCTGGTAGGATGTCCGCCCATGGCGGATGACCTTCGGAAGGCGGAAGGACACGGCGCGGCGTCGACCGGCGCGCACGCTCCGGGGCCGGCAGCCGCGGACGCGGCGATCTCCCGCACCGCGGTGCTCTTCTCCGCCGGCCTCGACAGCGCCGTGCTGCTGGCGAGCGAGCTGCAGGCGGCGGCCGCGGCGGCCGGCGGCGCCGCGCACGTGCAGCCGGTCTACGTACGCAGCGGCCTCGCGTGGGAGACGGAGGAATGCCGGCTGGCGGAACGTCTGATTGCGGCGCCGCCGTTCGCCGGGCGCGTCGCCCCGCTCGCGACCCTGGATTGTCCAGTGACCGATACCTACCGGCCGAGCCACTGGGCCCTGGCGGGCACGCCGCCGGCCTACGCAACGGCGGACGAGGAGGTCTATCTGGTCGGCCGCAACGTGCTGCTGCTGGCCAAGGTCGCCACCTGGTGCGCCGTCAACCGCATCGGCCGCATCGTCCTCGGCCCGCTCGCCGGGAACCCGTTTCCCGATGCGACGCCCGCATTCTTCGCGGCGATGCGGCAGGCGCTCTCGCTAGGCCTGGACCACGATCTGGAGATCGTCGCGCCGTTCCGGAACCTCTCGAAGGCCGCGGTGATCGCCCGCGGGCGCGCACTCGGGGTGCCGTTCGAGATGACGCTCTCGTGCATGAACCCGGTGGACGGCCGCCACTGCGGGCGCTGCAGCAAGTGCCGTGAGCGGCTGGAGGCGTTCGAGGCGGCGGGCGCCGAGGACCCGGCGTCCTACGTGTTCAGGCCGGCCGACGTGGCGACCGGGGTCTGAGCGCCGCGCCGCGTCTCGCGCGCCCGCGCGGTCTCGACGTCGTCCGGCGCGCTCGCCGTCTCGACGTGGCGCGGCGCCCTGCGGATCGCGACGTCGAAGCGTCGAGCCCGCTCCTCACGACCTCCCGACCCGGATCGACCCGTCGTCGGTCCGGATCCGCAGCGCGAAACCGCCGCCGCCGATCACCCGCCGCAGCGCCTCGGCGCCGCGCCCGGCGTTCCCTCCGAAGCGGTCGTCGACACGGATGCGGCCGTCGCCGGTCGCCAGGTCGAGCAGGGCGCTGAAGTCATCCGGCAGGTCGACGGACACCCGCCCGTCCTCGGTTTGCAGGTCCCAATCGCCGCTCATGACGCTTCCCGGCGCCGCGCCGATTACGATCCGGCCGTCCTCGGTCGAGGCCTCGAGGCCGGCCAGCACGCCCGACACGTGGATCGACCCGTCCTCCGAATGCACCGCAACGTCCCCGTCGATCTCCTGGAGCCGCACCGACCCGTCGTCCGTTCGCGCCCGCACGGAGCCGTGCAACCCCGCCCCCCGAATGCGGCCGTCGTCCGTGGAGACCTCGATGGTCCCCGACACGTCGGTGACCGTGATCCGGCCGTCGTCGGTCCGCGCCTGGAGGTTGCTCTCGTACGGCACCGAGGCGATGAGCCGCGCCCCCCGCCAGTTGCTTCCCAGCGACAGGGTGACGCGCAATCCGTCCGCATCGCGCCGCCGCGCCGCGACGCGCACCCGATCGCCGCTCTGCTCGATCTCGATCTCGATCTCCTCGAGCCGCTCGCGGTTCGCCGCCCGCTTCTCGACGACGACGCGCACCTCGGAACGGTCCCAGCCCCGGACCTCGATCCGCCCGTCGAAGGTCGACAGGTCCACGTCCGGCACGCCGACGACAGCGAAGACGTGCTCCTCCGCCTCCACCGCCTCGTAGCCCTCGACGTCGATGACGCAGCCCCCGAGCGCCAGCGCGCCGGCGGCGATCCCGGCCGCGACCGTCCATGACGTGGCCCGCATCTCTTCCCTCCCGGTTCGAGGTTCGCTGGAGAGGTAGACGCGGAAGCCGCCGGGATGGTTCCGCGCGGACAGGAGGCCTCGCCGGTCGAGGATGGCGCGACTTCGGGCGGACTCCTCTGCGCCCTCTACGGCGCAGACTCCCCGGAGGAGCCGGCGCCGCCCGCACGTGCTTCCCGCGCCTGCCGCTCGAGCGCCTCGGCCAGCGCCTCGCGCCGGTGCAGCAGCCCCTTGCGCTCGCGGCGGCCCCGCTCGGAGCCGACGGCATACTCGCAGAACAGCGGGAACGCGATGGTCGAGTCGGCGTAGACGACGACGGTGTCCGGCAGCACGCCCGGATTCACCTTGCCCCAGCTCACCGCCTCGGCCGGGGTGGCCCCCGACAGCCCGCCCCAGACCACCTGGTCGGTGGTGATCTGGATGAAGTAGTCGTTGCCGCCCTTCGGGATGCCGTACACCTCCCACAGCGTCGGCTGGCCCTGCAGGTAGAAGTTCTTCGGCGAGCCGCCCCCCAGGATCACGCAGCCGTTCTTCTCGGCGGCCAGAATGATGGCGCACACCTCGTTGACATCCCGGCTCGGATCGACGACCAGCCCGCTCTTCTCCATGAGCCGGTGCCAGGCGACGTTCATGCCGATGGAGCTGTCTCCCGGCGACGACGTGTAGACCGGCACGCCTGCCGCCGCCGCCTTGGCGACCACCGAGTAGTCCTCGCACTCGGCGCGCCGGTCGAGCAGGTCCCGTCCGAGCCGGTAGTGCAGCTCGGCGCTCGAGGTGGGACCGTCGAGACCGCAGCGGACGAGAAACTCGCGGATGTACGCGTCGGTCTCGAGCAGCACGGTGGCGGGAAACAGCACGTCGTAGATGCGGATGACGCCGTCCTCGTACAGCTCGACGTCGTCGAGGAACGGCGACCCGCGGTGCAGCGTGAAGTTCAGGGCGTAGTGCAGATCGTGGTACAGGTTCGCCCCGGTGCTGATCACGAAGTCGACGAGACCGCGGTCGATCAGCTCGATGACGCAGCCGCCGAGTCCGGCCGGGGTCAGCGCGCCGGCCAGCGTCAGGCCGATGGTGGTGTCGTGCGCCGGATCCAGCATGCGGTCGGTGAAGACGTGGCACGCCTCGGAGAGGCGTCCGGCGTTGAAGGCCTGGAACCCGTCGTCGATCAGCGTGCGGACGTCGGCGGCGCCGCGCGGGCGGTAGTAGCGAATCGGCTTGCCGCCGAGGTGCCGGGCGGCAGGGGTGTCGGTGGTTCCGGGAGAGCGATGGGGCACGAGGTCGGATGGTAGCACTCGTGCGCGCTCACTCCACCCAGTCCGGACGCCGGCCGCCGAGGGCGACCAGGATGAGCGCCGCGCCGGTCGCGCCCGCCACGAGGCCCAGGCCGTCCGACACCCAGCTCTCCCAGGGGGCGTCGACGATGGCGAGCCAGCCGGCCCCGCCCGCGCAGGCGAGTCCCGCGGCGAAGGCGGCGAACCGGTTGAAGGCGAGCCGAAGCAGCGCGCCGCGCAGCCGGCGGATCAGCAACGCTACATGCCCGTCGCGTGGTACCCGCCGTCGACCATCAGCACCTCGCCGGTGACGCCGCGCGCGCCCGGGCCGAGCAGGAATCGGGCGGCGGCTGCCACCTCGTCGGCGTCGACCGTCCGACCGAGCGGCGCGCTCTCCCGGTAGTGCTGGAGGATGCGGCTGAACTCGGGAATTCCCGAAGCGGCGAGTGTCTTGATGGGTCCGGCGGAAACGGCGTTGACGCGAATGTTTCGCGGTCCGAGATCGTTCGCGAGGTAGCGCACGGTCGCCTCGAGGGCCGCTTTGGCGACGCCCATGACGTTGTAGTGCGGAAACACGCGCTCGCTGCCCAGATACGTGAGCGTCACGACGCTGCCGCCGCCGCGGCGCTCCATCAGCGGCGCCGCCCCGCGGGCCAGCGCCACGAGCGAGTAGGCGCTGATGTCGAGGGACTGTGCGAAATCCGCGCGGCTGGTCTCGAGGAACGGGGCCGAAATTGCCTCCCGCGAGGCAAACGCCACCGCGTGCACCAGGAAGTCGAGCCCGCCGTGGGTCTCGTCGACCTGCCGGTACAGCTCCGCGATGGCGGCATCGTCCGTGACATCGCACGCCACGAGCTGCGGCGGCGCGGCCAGCGTGTCGGCCAGCTTGCGGGCGTTCGACTCGAACCGCTCCGTGGCGTAGCTGAGGGTGAGCCGGGCGCCGGCCTCGTCCGCGGCCCGGGCGATGGCCCAGGCCAGCGACCGCTTGTTGGCGACGCCGACGATCAGGCCGTTCTTGCCGGCGAGATCACCCATGCGCCGTCAACTACCGGGAACGGCCACGCCCGCGCCGGGACGACCTCGACTTGGAGCCGGAACGCCCGTCGGGCTGGGCCTGGTTGCCGGAGGCTCGACTGTTGCCCGGCGGTCCGCCGGTCTGCCCCCGGTCGTTGAACGAGCGCGACTGAGCACCTCGGCCGCGCCCGGGCTTGCGGTTGGCCTGCGAAGCATCCCGGCCGTCGCCGCCCGGCTGCTGGTGCATCGTGAACAGGGGTGGCTCGCGCGGCGGCGGCGGCGTCCCGTCCGGATGCTTCAGCGTGGCCCGTATCAACGGACGGCGGACCGACCCTTCCCGCTCGCCGTCTCGGGCGTCACCGGCGTCCACGACCGCCTGGTTAACCACCTGCTCTTCGCGCGAACCGTCGTCCACAGTGTCGCCTTCGCGGACCTGCCGCTGCCCCATCTGGTTCCCCCGAGCAATCAGAACGCCGTTAGAAAAGGCGGGACCGAATAAAGCCGGTGCGCAGGAATCCGAGTGTAGCAGAGCGGGCGAACGCCAAGCAAACCGCGCCCCGCGCGATGCGGCGCACGGCCTACCCGTCCCGCTGCGCACCGGCCCACGCGCGTACCGCGGCCAGCGCCCGCTCGACCGCCTCGGGTCGCGTCGACTGTGGTGTTCGCCGCCGGCCGACGGACGCGCGGCTCGTGATCCGGGCCCCGGTGTCGGCGCCGAAACGGGCGTCGTAACCCCGCCATTCCTCCGCCGCCAGCGATTCGAACTCGCGTCCCTGCGCCAGCAGGTCGCGCACGATGCCGCCCACGATCTCGTGCGCGCGGCGGAACGGCACGCCCCGATCGACGAGGTAGTCGGCGACGTCGGTCGCCAGCAGCATGCCGCCGGCCGCGGCCGCGGAGCGCTCGGGACACGCCTCCAGGCTCTCCACCACCGCGGTCGCGGCCCGCAACGACCCGAGCACCTGATCCTCGGCGTCGAAGACCGCCTCCTTGTCCTCCTGCAGGTCCTTGTTGTAGCCGCTCGGCAGCCCCTTCATCGTGGTCAGCCAGCCGGCCAGGTGTCCGATGACCCGGCCGCTCTTGCCCCGCACCAGCTCCAGCGGATCGGGGTTCTTCTTCTGCGGCATCAGACTGCTTCCCGTCGCCACCCGATCGTGCAGCTCGAAGTAGCCGAACTCCTCGCCGCTGAAGATGATCAGGTCCTCGGCCAGCCGGCTGACATGCACCATGGTCAGCGCGCAGGCATGCAGCGTGGACGCCACGAAGTCGCGGTCCGCCGCCGCGTCGATGCTGTTGGCCGCCACGCGGGAGAACCCGAGCCGCCGGGCGAGCGCGGCGGTGTCGACCGCGTAGCTCGTGCCCGCCACCGCGCCGGATCCGAGGGGCATCGCGTCCGCCTCCCCGCGCGCCGCTTCCAGCCGCGCGTGGTCGCGCTGGAACGCCGCGGCGTGGGCGAGCAGGAAATGGGCCGCCAGGATCGGCTGGGCGCGCCGCAGGTGCGTGTACGCCGGCATGATCGCCGGCCCTGCCGCCGCGGCGCGATCCGCCAGCGCGGCGACCAGTGCGACCACCGCGCGCTGCAACACCGGCAGCCTGCGGCGCAAGTAGAGGCGCAGGTCCAGCGAGACCTGCTCGTTGCGCGAACGGCCCGTATGGAGCCGGCGTCCCACGTCGCCGAGGCGGTCGACGAGCTGCCGCTCCACGAATGCGTGCACGTCCTCGTCGGGACCCGCGACGAACGCGGGGTCGTCCCGGCCGCGCTGCCGGATTTCGACCAGCGCCTCGCGAATGGCGGCGGCATCGGCGGCCGAGAGCACGCCGGCGGCGGCCAGCGCCTCGGCCCACGCCAGGCTCCCCGTCACGTCGTCGTCGAACAGGCGCCGGTCGAACCCGAACGAGGCCTGGAAGCGGAAGACCTCCTCGTCGGGGGCACTGTCGAACCGCCCGGACCAGAGATGCGGCTCGTCGCTCATGTCGCGGAAGGTCCCGCCGGCGCGGGCGCCCCGGCTCCGGCCGCCCGCCGCCGCTTGCTCGCCGCGTTGGCGACCGGCAGGCCCCAGATCTCGATGAAACCCTCCGCCGCCTCGTGGTCGAACTTGTCGCCCTCGTCGTAGGTGGCCAGGGCCGTGTCGTACAACGAGGCGGGCGACCGGCGCCCCACGACGCGGCAGTCGCCCTTCGAGAGCTTCAGGCGCACGGTGCCGGTGACGTGCTGCTGCACGTTGGCGACGAAGGCGTCGATGGCGTCGCGCGTCGGCGAGAACCACAGCCCGTCGTAGACGAGATCGGCGTAGGTGCGGGACAGGCCGGCCTTCAGCCGCTCGAGATCGCGCGGAACGACCAGCGCCTCGAGCTCGCGGTGGGCGACGTGCAGCACGGTCGCGGCGGGCGCCTCGTAGATCTCCCGCGACTTGATCCCGACCAGGCGGTTCTCGACCATGTCGATGCGCCCGACGCCGTGCGCGCCGGCGATCGTCTCGAGCGAGTTGATCAGCTCCGTCAGCGGCATCGTCACGCCGTTGACCCGGGTCGGTACGCCGCGCTCGAACTCGACCTCCACGTAGGCCGGCGCGTCGGGAGCGCCGGCCGGCGACTTCGTCAGCGTGTAGATGTCCTCCGGCGGCTCCTGCCAGGGGTCCTCCAGCACGCCGCATTCGATCGACTTGCCCCAGAGGTTCGAGTCCGTGCTGTAGGGACTGTCGACCGAGGCCGGCACCGGAATGCCGTGCTCGCGCGCGTAGGCGATCTCCTCGGGCCGGGTCATGCCCCAGACGCGGGCCGGGGCGACCACCTTCAGATCCGGATTCAGGGCCCGCGCCGACACGTCCATGCGCACCTGGTCGTTGCCCTTGCCGGTGCAGCCGTGCGCGATCATGCCGGCATCTTCCAGCGCCGCGATCTCGACCAGCTTCTTGGCGATCAGCGGGCGCCCGAGCGCGGTCGCGAGGGGGTACTTGCCCTCGTAGATGGCCCCGGCCTGGAGTGCCGGCAGGATGTACTCCTGCGCGAACTCTTCACGGGCGTCGACCACGTGTGCGCGCACCGCTCCGACCGCGAGGGCGCGCTCGCGCACGTCGTCGAGCTCCTTTCCCTGGCCGAGATCGATGGTGGCCGCCACGATCTCCGCGTCGTACCGGTCGGCGAGCCACTTGACCGCTACCGACGTGTCCAACCCGCCCGAGTACGCCAACACGATCCGTTCCATCCCTGCTCTCCTCGGTCTTGACTACAAGGCCTGCCGCGGATGCGCCCGGTCCTCCATGGCCCATCCCTCGAACAGCCGCGTCACCTCGCGGCCGGCCCGCGCATGCCGGGTGATCACCAGGATGGTGTCGTCGCCGGCCACGGTCCCGACCACCTCCGACAGCTCGGCCCTGTCTATGGCGAGCGCCAGCGGCTGCGCCTGCCCCGGACCGGTCCGCAGCACGAGCAACTGCTGTACGAGATCGACGCGGCGCAGGTACTCCAGGATCGCGCGGCGCAACGCGGCGTCGGCCAGTCCGCGCCCTCCCTCGGAAGCGCCGGGCCGCTCGTATGCGCCGTCACTTGCCCGCTTGACGAGCTGCAGCTCCTTGATGTCGCGCGAGATGGTCGCCTGCGTCGCGTGAAACCCCCGCGCGCGCAGCTTTCGCCCCAACGCGTCCTGACTGCAGATGGCCTCGCGGGACACGAGATCGAGGATGGCCGACTGCCGGTAGCGTTTCATAAATATTCAAGCTGGCGAATCAGTATACACCGCCGGAGATCGGCGTGCAACGCGGGGAACTACCCCACTCGCAACGGAGGAAATGCGGCCATCTCGACTGGCGGCGGTTGACGTGACCGGGACGCAAGGCGTATAATTACGCTCTTTGGCGCATAGATATCCAGGCCCGACAGAAACGACGTTCCTGACGCGATAGATGTCCAACATCCGAATCGGAATCGCCGGCGCGACCGGTTACGGCGGCCAGGAGTTGCTGCGCCTCGCGGCGCGCCACACCGCGGTCGACGTCACCGTCGCGATGAGCTCGGGCAGCAGCGAGACCGCGCAGGATCTGCCCGCGCTCGCGGGAATCTGGAACGGCCGCATCGAGCCGTTCTCGATGGACGGTCTGGCCGACCGGGCCGACGTCGTCTTCCTCGGCCTGCCCGACACGGTCAGCGCCGAGCTTGCCCCGGCCCTGCTCGCCCGCGGGCGGCGGGTCTTCGACCTGTCCGGCGCGTTTCGGCTGCGCGACGACGGCGAGCGACGACGCTGGTATCCGGCGACGCCCGCGCTCGGCCGGCCCGCCGTCTACGGCCTGACGGAATGGAGCCGCGAGCTGCTGCCCGGGGCCGGGCTCGTCGCCTGTCCGGGGTGCTACCCGACCGGCGCGCTCCTGGCCCTGAAGCCGCTCGTCGACGCCGGACTGATCGCCGCGGACGCGGACGTCTGCATCGACGCCAAGTCCGGGGTATCGGGAGCCGGCAAGAAGCCGAGCCCGCGGACGCACTTCTCCGAGGTGCACGGCAGCGTGGCGGCATACGGCATCTTCGCCCACCGGCACGGCGCCGAGATTCAACAGGAGCTGGCGCGCCCGGTGACGTTCGTTCCGCACCTGGTGCCGCTCGACCGCGGGATCCTGGAGACGATCTACACGCGCCTGCGCCCCGGCGTGACGGCCGATGCGATCGGCGACGCGTATTCGCGCGCCTACGAGGGCTCGCCGTTCGTGCGGTTGACCGGCGACCGGCCGCCCGAGATCAAGCACGTGGCGCACACGAACTTCTGCGACGTCGGCTGGCAGGTGGACGACGGGCGGCTGGTGCTGGTGTGCTGCCTGGACAACCTCGTGAAGGGCGCCGCCGGGCAGGCGCTGCAGAGCTTCAACGTCGCGTGCGGGCTGGACGAGCGCGAGGGATTGAGATGACGCCGCGGCGACGGCCGCCGACGGTCGTCAAGCTCGGCGGCGAGCTGCTGGAGGAGACGGCCCGGCGCCGACGGCTCGCGGGCGCGCTGGCCGATGTGGCCGAGCGGGAGCCGCTGGTTGTCGTTCATGGCGGCGGGCGGGAGGTGGACGCCGAGATGGCGCGCCTCGGCATCCCGAAGCGGGCCGTCGACGGACTGCGCATCACCGACGGCCCCACCCTGGACGTGGTGGCCGGCGTCCTGGCCGGGCGCGTCAACACGCGGCTGGTGGCGGCGCTCGGCGTCGCCGGGGCCAGCGCGGTGGGCCTGACCGGCGCCGACGGCGGCCTGGCGCGCGTGCGGCGGGAACGGCGGTACCGGGCGGCGGACGGGGCGCAAGTGGATCTCGGATTCGTGGGAAAGCCGGTGGGATCCGAACCGCCCGCGTTGCTGCTCGATCTTCTGGGGGCCGGCCACGTGCCGGTCGTCGCCAGCCTCGGCAGCGGCCCCGGGGGACAGATCTTCAATATCAACGCCGATACACTGGCCGGGTTCCTGGCGGCCCGGCTCGGGGCGCGGCGGCTGATCATCGCGGGCGGAACGGCAGGCGTGCTGGACGCGGACGGCCGGACGATCCCCGCGGTGGACGACCGGGCGATCGACGCCCTGATCGGCGGCGGGCAGGCCAGCGCCGGCATGGTGGCCAAGCTGCTCGCCTGCCGGGCCGCGCTCAAGGGGGGCGCCGGCGCGGTCGCCATCGTCGATGGACGTCAGGCGCGCCGGGGGATGTTCGATAACGCGGCAGGACTGCCGTTCGCGCCCGGACGGGCGTCCGCGGCCGGACGGCCGTTCGCGACCGGACGGGCGTCCGCGGCCGGACTGCCGTTCGCGGCAGGAACGACCGTGATCGCGGGAACGAGACGGCGGCCGCAAGCGTCGCGGACCGCGGCGCGCGGGGAAGGACGATGACGACGAGGGCAGAGGCGGTCAAGGCGGTCGAGGCTGCGCATGTGCTGCAGAACTACAAGCGGCACCCGGTGGTGTTCGTGCGCGGCAGCGGATCGCGCCTGGTCGATACGGAAGGGCGCGAGTACCTCGACCTGCTCTCGGGAATCGGCGTCGCCTCGCTCGGTCATGCGCCTCGCCGGCTGGCGGACGCGCTGGCCGCGCAGGCCGGCGAGCTCCTGCACGTGTCCAACCTCTTCTTCCACCCGTTGCAGGGCGAGGTGGCCGAGCGTCTGGCGCGGCTCTCCGGGCTGCCCCGGGCGTTCTTCTGCAACAGCGGAACCGAAGCGGTCGAGGCCTGCCTGAAGTTCGCCCGCCGCTACTGGCGGATGCAGGGCGCGGACGAGCGCTACGAGATCGTCGCGTTCGAGGGCGCGTTCCACGGCCGTACGTTCGGCTCGCTGTCCGTGACGGCCGGCGAGCCGTACCGGACCCCGTTCGCGCCGCTGCTGCCCGGCGTGCGGTTCGTCTCCCCGACCGATCCGGACGGGGTGCGCAACGCCGTCACCGGACGGACCGCGGCCGTCGTCGTCGAACCGATCCAGGGCGAGGGCGGGGTACGACCGATTCCGCGGGCGACCGCGGGGGCCATCGCCGAGGCATGCGAGGCGACGGGGACGCTGCTGATAGCCGACGAGGTGCAGTGCGGCCTGGGGCGCACGGGCCGGCCGTTCTACAGCGCAGCCCTCGGGCTGACTCCCGACCTGATGTCCGTCGGCAAGTCGCTGGGGGGCGGCTTTCCGGTCGCCGCGGCGCTCATGAGCGAGGCGGTCGCCGCGGCGGTGTCCTACGGCGATCACGGCACCACCTACGGCGGGAACCTGCTGGCGTGCCGCGCGGCGCTGGTCTTTCTCGACGCCCTCGACAACGGTCTCATCGACCGCGTGGCGACCGCCGGCCGCCGCTTCCGGCAGGGCCTCGACGCACTGGTGGCGGACAGCGGCGCCATTCACGAGGTGCGCGGGGACGGACTCATGTGGGGCATCGAGGTCGACCGGGCGGTGGCCGACCGCGCGGTCGACTGCGCCCTCGCGCGCGGACTGCTGATCAACCGCACCGCCGGCACCGTGGTCCGGCTGCTGCCGCCGCTCGACATCTCCGACGACGACATGGACGACGGGCTGCGGCGCCTGCGCCTCGCACTCGACGACGCCGGCGCGGCGCTGCCCGGGGCGTGAAGGGACGGAAACCGCGGACCATGGCCACCATGACCCAGATCGCAACCGCCGTGTCCTCGGCGTCGGGCGCCCGGGAGATCGCGATTCGACCCGCGACGGCCGAGGACGCCGGCCGCGTCTACCAACTCATCACCGAGAACATCGTTTCCGGCCACCTGCTCGCCCGGCCCCTCGGGGAGGTGGAGCTGCACGTGCCGCGCTTCCTGGTCGCGACGGACGGCGACGACGTCGTCGGCTGCGGCGAGCTGGCCCGCCTGAGCCCCGCCGTGGCAGAGGTCCGATCGCTGGTCGTCGCGGGACCGCGGCGCGGGACCGGCGTCGGAAGGCGGCTGCTCGAAGCTCTGATCGCCGAGGCGGTGTCGCAGCGATTTCCGCGGCTCTGCGCCTTCACGCACCAGGCGCGCCCGTTCGTGCGCGCCGGTTTCTCCATCGTCCCGCACCCGTGGGTGCCGGCGAAGATCGCGGCCGACTGCCAGACGTGCGACCTCTTCCGGCGCTGTCGGCAATACGCCGTCGTGCTCGACCTGAAGCGGACGGCAGGAGCGTGGAGATGACGGCGCCGGCCATCACCGCGGCGCAGGGCGGGATTACGGCCCCCGCCGGCTTTCAGGCGGCCGGGGTCGCGTGCGGCCTGAAGCCGTCCGGACTGGACCTCGCCCTCCTGGTCTCGGACGCGGTGGCGAGCGCCGCCGGCCTGTTCACCACCAACCTCGCGGTGGCGGCGCCGGTCGTGGTGTCTCGCGAGCAACTCGCCCGCTCCGGCGGTTACGCCCGGGTAGTCGCCGTCAACAGCAAGTGCGCCAACGCCTGCACCGGCGCCGAGGGCATGCAGGCCGCGCGCGCGATGGCCGCCGCCACGGCCGACGCGATCGGCTGCGAGCCGGAACACGCGTTGATCGCGTCGACCGGCGTCATCGGCATGCGGCTCGACACCGGGAAGGTCGCGGCCGGCATCGACGAGGCGGCGCGCAGCCTGAGCCGCAACGCGCACCTTGCTGCGGCTCAGGCGATCATGACGACCGACAACGCGCCCAAGGAAGCCGCGGTGCACGTCACGACCCCGTGGGGAAGCTTCACGATCGGCGGCATGGTCAAGGGCGCCGGGATGATCGAGCCGAACCTGGCGACGATGCTCGGGTTCCTGACCACCGACGCCGCCGTCGATCCCGCGACCCTCGATCGCGCCCTGCGGGAAGTCGCGCGGGACACGTTCAACGCGATCACCGTGGACGGCGAGCCGTCGACCAACGACACGGTCTTCATGCTGGCCAACGGCGCGAGCGGCGTCGGCATGGACGAAGCGACGTACCCGGCGTTGCTGGCCGGGCTCCACGCGCTGTGCACGGGGCTGGCCCGCGAGATCGTACGCGGCGGAGAAGGCGCAACGAAGCTGGTCACCGTGCGCGTCACCGGCGCCGCGTCGAAGGAAGACGCCCGGCGCACGGCGCGGCTGATCGCCAACTCGCCGCTGGTGAAGACGGCGCTCAACGGCGGCGACCCGAACTGGGGGCGGCTCGTGGCGGTGGCGGGGCGCGCCGGCGTCGCGTTCGATCCGGACCGGACCGTCGTGCGGATCGGCCCCGCCACCCTCTACGACGGCACGACGATTTTCGCCGAGCGCGAGCGCGAGGCCGCCGCGCACCTGCAGGGACACGAGGTCGAGGTCACCCTCGATCTCGGCGTGGGCGGCGCGGGCGCGGCCACGATGTGGACCTGCGACTTCAGCGCCGAGTACGTGCACATCAACGCGGACTACCGCACCTGAAGCTGCCGACAGTGACGACCTATCATCCCGCACCCGCGACGACGCACGGCCCGCACGGCGCCGGCAGCCTCGAAGGACGCTGTTTCCTGTCGATTCTCGACTTCGAGCCGGCCGACCTGGAACACGCTCTGGCCCTGTCGGCCACCCTCAAGCGCGACCGGCCGCTGGGCAAGGAGGCCCCGACCTCGGCGGCGCTGCAGGGCACCTACGTGGCGCTGCTCTTCGAGAAGCCGTCGCTGCGAACCCGCTCCACGTTCGAGATCGCCATCCGGGAGCTGGGCGGCAACTTCATCGTCCCGTCGGCGGACGTCGCCCTCGGGAAGCGGGAGTCGCTGGCCGATGTCGGCCGCTGCCTCGAGCGTTGGGTGGCCGGTGCCGTGGTCCGCACCTACGAACAGTCGCGCCTGACCGACCTGGCGCTGGCCACCACGTCGTTTCGCGTCATCAACGCGCTCAGCAACGAAGAGCATCCCTGCCAGGCGCTGGCCGACTGCCTGACCCTGAAAGAACGCTGGGGCGACCCGCGCGGGCGCACCGTGACGTTCGTCGGCGACGGAAACAACGTGGCGACCTCGTTCGCCCAGGCCGCGGTCATGCTCGGCATCCACGTGCGGGTGGCGTCGCCGGACGGGTGCGACCTGCCGCCGGGGATCGACGGGGACATCGCGCGGGTGGCCCGGTTCGGCGCCGAGCTGACTCGGTTCCGCGACCCCGTGGCCGCGGTCAGCGGCGCCGACGCCGTCTACACGGACGTCTGGACGTCGATGGGCCGCGAAGCCGAGGTCGCCGAGCGCCGCCGCCTCTTCGCACCGTACCAGGTGAACGATGCGCTCATGGCCCACGCCGGGAAGGACGCCTGCTTCCTGCACTGCCTGCCCGCCCATCGAGGCGAGGAGGTGACCGACTCGGTGCTGGACAGCCCTGCGTCGGCCGTCTTCGATCAGGCCGAGAACCGCCTCCATACCCAGAAGGCGCTGCTCGTGATGCTGTTCGAAGACTAGCGCCCCGACGCGCCTTCGAGCTCGGCCGCCACCCGCTCGACCTTCTCGGCCAGCCCGGCCTTGTAGGCGGCCAGCCTCTCGGCCACGCGGGCATCCGACAGGGCCAGGATCTGCGCGGCGAGCACCGCGGCGTTGACCGCCCCGGAGGCGCCCACCGACACCGTGGCCACGGGCACCCCCGGCGGCATCTGAACGGTGGCGAGCAGCGCATCCCACCCCTTGAGCGGGGACGAGTCGATCGGCACACCGATGACCGGCAGGGCCGAGTGCGCCGCGACCACGCCGGCGAGATGCGCGGCGGCGCCGGCGCCGACGATGAACACCTTCACGCCGGCGGACGGCGCCTCGGCGATGATGCGCTGCACCCGCGCCGGCGAGCGGTGGGCCGAAGCGACCGTCATGTGCGCCGTCACGCCGAGTGCGTCGAGCACCTCGGCCGCCTTGCGCATGACCGGGGCGTCCGAGTTGGATCCCATCAGTATCTGTACGTCTCTCTGCATCTGTACTTCCCGTTCCGCCATCCGGCGACTGTCCTCCGTGATTCAGGCCAGGCCGCGAACCTCGGTCGCGGCCAGGGCCTTCCGTCCGATATCGGTCCGCATGTGGCTGCCGTCGAACGCGATGCGCCCGACGGCGTCGTACGCGCGGGCGATGGCCTGCGGATAGCTCGCGCCGCGGGCGACGACCGTGAGCACGCGGCCGCCGCTGGTGACGATACGGCCGCCCTGCAACGCCGTGCCGGCGTGCGCCACGTGCACGCCCGGCACCGCGGCGGCGTCATCGAGTCCCTCGATCGGCCGGCCGGTCTCGTAGGATCCGGGGTACCCGCCCGAGGCCATCACGACACCGACGTGGGGGTCCGAGGCGACACGCCAGCGGGCGTCGCCGAGATTCCCGCGCGCCGCCCCGAGCAGCACGGCCGCGAGGCCGCTTTCGACCATGGGAAGAATGACCTGCGCCTCCGGATCGCCGAAGCGCACGTTGAACTCGATCACCCGCGGGCCGGCCGCCGTCAGCATGAGTCCGACGTAGAGTACGCCGCGGTACTCGCGGCCCTCGCCCCGCAGACCGTCGATCGCCGGGCCGACGATGTCGCGCAGGACCCGCGTTTCGAGCTCGGAGTCGAAGAGCGGGCTGGGCCCGAACGCACCCATGCCGCCCGTGTTCGGCCCCGCGTCGCCGTCGAATACGCGCTTGTGATCCTGGGCCGCCGGCAGGGCCAGGCAACGCCGGCCGTCCGCGACGACGAAGAAGGAGACCTCCGGTCCCGACAGGCACTCCTCGACGACGACGGTCGCACCGGCCTCCCCGAAGCGTCGGGCCACCATCGCCTCGCGGACGGCGGCTTCCGCGGCGGCCCGATCCGCCGCCACCGTGACGCCCTTCCCGGCCGCGAGTCCGTCGGCCTTGACGACGACCGGAAACCCGAACCGGTCTCCGGCGACCGCAGCGAGCGCCTGCCGCTCGTCCGTGCAGACCTCGAACCGCGCCGTCGGAATCCCGCGGCGCGCCATGAACGCCTTGGCGAAGGCCTTGCTCGATTCGAGCGCCGCCGCCGCCCGCGTCGGCCCGAAGAGCAGGCGGCCCGCCTCGCCGAAGAGATCCGCCACCCCCTGCGCCAACGGCAGCTCGGGCCCGACGACGGTCAGGTCCGCGCCCTCGGACGCGGCGAGCGCGAGCAGCGCCCGCGGCTCGGAGACGTCCACCGGCGCCACGCGTACGGCGGCCTCCCGAGCGATGCCCGCGTTGCCGGGAGCGCAGACCACGCGGTCGACGGCGGTGTCCGCCGCCAGCGCCCTGACGAGCGCGTGCTCGCGAGCGCCCCCCCCGACAACCAGCACGTTCACGGGCGCAACTCCCTGTCATGACGAAGCCCGTTCGCGGCGCTTCGACCGGCCGCCGCTCCTCCCCTGGCGGCCGCGGTCCGCCGGTTGACGCCGGAGAAGCATTCAACCTATTCTGAGCGTTTGCGATCCGACGCGGTGAGCCTAGCATACGCGCCGGTCGCGCCAGACCGATCCGCGAGACATCCGGATCGACGGAGGGGGTGAATCGAACGTGGCAGAGGTCCGAGTCCAGGAAAACGAGTCGATCGAGAGCGCCCTCCGTCGTTTCAAGAGGAAGGTCCAGCAGGAAGACATCATCAAGGACATCAAGAAGCACTCCTTCTATCTGAAGCCGGGCGACAAGCGGCGCGCCAAGCAGGCGCTCGCCAGAAAACGCTCCCGGAAGAAGATGCGGCGGGACGCCGACTGACCGCCGCGGCGGCGCATGCGCGTCGTTGACACGGGCGAGGGCGCGTGTTAGGTTTTCGGGGCTTTCGGCGCAGTCAACAGCCTTCCCGGCAACAGCGGCCACCAGACTGAAGTGAGCCGTCCGGGCATCGCCAAACCGGGGAGTCGGGGGTAGTAGCAGCCATGCAGATCGAAGAGCGGCAGGTCGGCGACGTGATGATTCTGGACTTGGCGGGCAAGTTGACGATTGGGGAAGGCGACGAGCTGCTGAAGGACAAGATCAACAGCGTGATCCACCAGGGACACCGGAAGCTGGTGCTGAATCTCGCCGATGTGCCCTACGTCGACAGCGCCGGGCTCGGACAGATGGTCAGCACCCTGCATACCGTCAACCGCCAGGGCGGAAAGCTGAAGCTGCTGAACCTGACCAAGCGCATCGAGGACCTGCTGTCCATCACGAAGCTGCTGACCGTGTTCGACGCCTTCGAGAACGAGCAGGAGGCGCTCGACAGCTTCTCCTGATCGGCGGGCGCCCGCCGAGACGCAACGAGCTCACCAAGGCCAAGCCGCGGATTCTCCCGCGCCGCGGCGGTCGGCCATCCCACGGGGACAGATGGCCGAGTTCAACATCCGATCCGATGCCGTCGACGTCGAGCAGATCATGGAACAGATCCGCGCCCGCCTGCGCGAGAAGCGGGGCGTGGACTACACCGAGGACCAGATCCGCGAGCTCGCGAGCGTGAAGCTCGACCGCTTTCTCGACCCGCGGAAGGTCCGCTCCGATCTGCTCGAGCACTACCGGAAGCAGCGCGGCGCTTCTCCGGACTCGGAGTCGCTCGCGGCGGGGGAGCCCTTCGAGCCGGTCGCCGTACCCCCGTTCGAGCCCGACGACGTCTACCGATCCTCCCGTGGCGGCATCGGCGGCATTCTGCGGGGAATCCGGCGCCTGCTGCGCCCCGTGCTGAAGCTGTTCATCAACCCGGGGCCGATGCTGGAGGCCGTTCGGGCGCTCTCCGTGCACGCGGACAGCACCGGCCGGACGTTGTCGCGGGCGCTGAAGGTGAATCAGGAGAGAAACCAGGCGCGCGCGGAGCTCGACGTCCTGACGTACGAAGTGCTGAACAACCTGGTCGTCGAGATGACCAGGCTGGCCATCGATCTGAAGAACCACAAGATGCGGGTCGAATCGGTCGCCGCCCGCCTCGATTTCGACGAGCGGCGGTCTCGCGCGCTCGAAGAGATCGTGCAGTTCCGAACGTCCGGCGCGTCCGGCGAGGCTTCGCGGACGGCCGACGCCGCGGAAACCCCCGGCAGCGGCAGCGGCGGCAGCAGTGGCGGAGAGCCTGGCCCGGAGAAGAAGCGGCGGCGGCGGCGGCGCGGACGACGCCTGGGGCCGGCCCCCCCCCCGGGGGCGACCCCGGGGAGGGCGCCCCGCCGGGGGGCGGCGCCAGCCCGGCCGCCCGGCGAGGCCGCGGCGGGCGGGGGGCCCCCCCC
>VXME01000096.1:0-4564 GCA_009861545.1 Acidobacteriota bacterium
GCTCCGTATTCATGGATGAGGTCAACGACTATCGGAGATGATCATGTCCAAGAAAAACCTGCGAATCCTGTCGGCGGTCCTGGCACTGTCGCTCGTGGCGGCGTCCTGCGGGGACGACGCCGACGAGGCCACTGAAGCTCCCGAACAGGCACCATCTGTAACGGAAGCGCCGGAGCCGGAAGCCGCAGATGACATGGACGAGTCTGAGGCCGAGGTTGAGGCGCCGGGGACGGTTGTGGAGGTGGCTGTGGCCTCTGGGTCGTTCCCGACTCTGGTGGCGGCCGTTCAGGCTGCTGGGCTGGTTGATGTGCTCAGCGGTGAGGGGCCCTTCACGGTGTTCGCCCCCACCGAGGACGCCTTCGCGGCGGCGCTGGGCGCGTTGGGCATGTCCGCTGAGGACCTGTTGGCCGACACCGAGCTGCTCACGGCGGTGCTCACCTACCACGTGCTGCCGGTGGCCGCGCCCGCGGAGGTGGTGCTCACCCTCGACGGCCAGAGCGTCGCGACCGTCGGCGGCGCGGAAGTGGCCATCGCCGTCGACGGCGGCACGGTCATGGTCAACGACGCCACGGTGGTGGCCACCGACATCGAGGCCTCCAACGGAATCATCCACGTCATCGACACCGTCCTGCTGCCACCCACGGGATAGACATCTCCCCGGTCTCGGTGGGCGGGCGGACCCTTCGCTCCCAACTCCATCCGCCTGCCCACCAGAGTCCGCTGAGTCACTGCACACGGTTACAGCGCACACCCTGTCACGCCGTGGAGCCTCGGTATAGTCAGATTGTGGCGAGCTTTGAGAGCGAGCCGATCGAGAGCATCGAGAAGGCTTTCGCTCGCGGCGATGACGACGCTCTGAGGGTTGCCTACAAGCACCACGGAAGCCTCGTCTACACCTTCTGTCACCGGACTCTCGACGAGAGCCGTGCCAAAGATGTCACCCAGGAGGTGTTCATCAGCGCTTGGAAGAGCCGCGGCCGGTATGAACCGGCGAAGGGCTCTCTCGCAGGGTGGCTGATCGCGATTGCCAGGAACCGGATCATCGACAACGTCCGGGCTGAGCAGCGTTACTCAGATCGTCGCGCTGGCGGCGTCGCGCCCGACGATGTTCATGTCGGCTCCCAAGTCGACCGGATCGCGGACAGGCTGCTGATCGCTGAGGCCCTGCGCTGTCTCTCCGACAGGGCCCGCCAGGTCGTCACGATGCACTACTTCGAGGATCTCACCCTCCGTCAGATCGCCGAGGCGACTCAACAGCCTCTCGGCACGGTCAAGAGCGACCTGCGCCGCGGCCTCGAGCGGATTCGACACCAACTGGAGTCGGACCATGGATGACAATCGCGACCGACGAACCGACGCTGAACTCGAGGCCATGCTGCGCGACCTCGAAGCTTCAGACCTCGAACTGCTCGAGCCACCGGACGATGTCTGGGAGGGAATCGAATCGGCGGTGAAGGTCGCCGAGGACCTCGGCGTCGCCGTGCCGTTTGAGTCGCGTCGGCGGATCCCAAGGCTGGTTGCGTTGGGCATTGCGGCCGTGCTGGTTGTCGTGGTGGCGGGCCTTGCGACGCTGTGGCTCACGCGTGACGATCCCGGCGAGGTGGTAGCTGCCGCGTCGCTCGTCTACGACCCCGAGACATTCGATGAACTCGGCGCTCAGGCCCAAGCGCGTGCAGAGCTCGTCGTCGACAATGACAGGCACAGCATCATGATCGTCGACGCAGCGCTTCCATCCCCGGGAGCCGGAGCAGACCTCGAAGTGTGGCTCATTCTTCCTGATGCCGCCGGCGGCGTCGCGAACCTCGTTTCACTCGGCGTGATCGACTCGACCGACCCGGGCAGCCTTACGGTGCCTGCCGGCTATGACCCCGATGCATACTTCGTCGTGGACATCAGCGTCGAGCCCCGCGACGGCGACGCCACTCACTCCGGGCGAACGATCCTGCGCGGACCGCTGCAGCAAGCCTGAGCCCCACTCCGCGACCGCCTCGAGACTAGACAAGTCAGCTGCGCGAAACGCGGGGCTTCTCCTGCCGTGTCACACCCCTTGTACAGACTGGATGGGATGTCCAGCTACAGGTTCCCGGCCGGGGGCGAAGCCCCTGGGCAAGTGCGGCAGCAAGTTCACTCTGGCTATCGCCGTGCCCACCGGCCAAGAGGGGTTCATTTGGCCGAGTGCGCCTATCTCGGCCGGGGGACTTTGGGTCGCGTCCGACGATGCGGAGACCTTGCCCGACGAGCGGGAGCTTTGGAGCTTGGACTGCGGCAGGGGCGGCGCCTGATCGCCGACTACTGCAACAAGTAGCAGCGGCGATAGTCGCTGCGCAACCCTGGAAGGGAGACCAGACAATGACCGACAAGACACCGCATATTCGCCGAATTGCTCCAGCGGGCTCGTTGCTGCAGCAACTGGAGATGATCGTCGAGAGTGACGTCGTGGGTGACTTGGCCGAGCAGCTCGAAGCATTTCACCAAAGCCGTGGGCATGCGGGACGCCGCCACCAATACACCTTCATGGACATTCTCGTGACGAGCGCGGCGGCTCAGCTATGCGGCAGCGACCGCGAGGCGATACGGGAACTCGATGACCCCAGCATGTGGGAGTGGCTGCGCAATGCGGCCGCCGCGACCTTCCCGGGTGACTTGTCTCGGCGCTTGTCGCCACGAGCGCCCAGCCGCTACCAGCTGTATCGCGCTCGCCGGAGTTACTTCAGTGGTGATGCACTCGAGGTGCTCAAGCGCGGCCTGCGAGCCGCGGCCGTGAGAGCCGCGGCGGACCTGGGGGCCTTTGACCCCTCAACGGGCACCTGGACTCACCCCGACAAGTCCCAGTGCGTCGTCGGTGACGCAACCTGGATCCCCGCCAGCGCCCGTCGTGGGAAGGGACCCAACAAGCGTTACCTCAGCACTGGCGACTCGGGCAACGGCCCCCGCCCAGTGGACGGGCGAGAGTTGGTGGTGTTGTCATGTCGTGGCTCCAGCGACAGCGAATGCATGGTGTTGGATGCCGAACTCAGCGACGGAGTCGTGACCGCCCGTAACGACGCCGACCGGGCCGCGGCGATGCTCCGTCGCCTCCTCGACGAACACGGCGACACGCTGAGGGCGGGCTTGCGCGGCTTGGTCTACGACATGGCGATGACATCCGAGACCTTCGACAAGGTCCTGGATATGGGGATTCTGCCGATCACCAAAGTCCCCAGATCCTCTGACGGGGGCCACCAAAGCGTGAGCTTTGGCACCTGTCCCTTCACCGGCGTCGACGGCACTGAGTATGACCTCGACGTGGTCGCCATCAACGGAGCGCCCGCGGTTGTGCTCACCGACAGTAACGGCGACAAAGTAGCTGTGCCACTGAGCCGCAAGCAGATCCGTTGGGAGAACAGCGGGTCGCGACACGTGGCCTACGGTCACTACGCCATGCCGCACACCCCGCCGGTCCCTACACATCTAAAGGGGGCCTCGACCGTCATTCGCCTCAACAGCCTCGACAGTGAGGCCCGTTCACGCAAGCGCCGCACAAGGGCGCTGCGGGCCATCCCCGAGGGTGACGCCGGCGTTGACCACCTGTACGGCACCCGTGAGGGCGTCGAATCCACCCTCGCGGACCTCAAGAGCGGTGCTGGTCGGATTCGGGGGTCACGCAACATCGACTTCCAGATCGTCGTCTGCCAGATGCTGAGCATCGTGCGTGCGATCGCTGCCCGTCACACCCAAGGCAAAGGCCGCTCAGCGCCACGAGCGGCGTGAACCAAGCCAGGTCTGGTCGCGCGGGGCAGCGCGACCAGACCTGAGGCGTGAGCGGAATACAAAGGGCAGAGGCGAGCTGGGCGCTCTGCCGGTACGTGTCGGCAGACTCACCAAGTGGCTGCACTCGTGCGGTATGAGCCGCCCTGGCAGGCTCCGCTACACCAAGAAAGTCAGCCTCCGCACTGAGATCGTGGTCAGCGCCGACAACCCGATCACGGCGCCGCAGTGGTACGACCAGTGACGGGCGGCCTCACCATCCTGAGACGTCACAGACCGAGTTGAACATGGCAGCGAATCGCGACAGTAGCGGCGTTCCCGGCAAGGCGCCCGGGACGCCGACGACGAGACCGCCTAAGTCGGAAGGTTGTAGGAGTACACCTTGTTGTCGCCCGCGTCGACTACCCACAACGTCGTCCCATCCGACCAGATGCCATAGAGGTTGTTGTTGAATGCTAGGGCGAGTGTGGAGGCGAAGTCTTTGGAGCTGTCCCGGGACTTGTCGGACATCTTGAAGGCGTAGATCTTGTCGGCGGTTTGGTCTGTCACCCACATGGTGGTGCCGTCCGACCAGATGCCGTAGGGGTCGTTGACGCCGAACCACCATCTCAGGCCATTGAAGTCTTTGGAGCTGTCGCGGGACTTGTCGGACATGTTGTAGGCGAAGATCTTGCCGTACCAGTAGTTCGTCACCCACATGGTCGTTCCATCCGACCAGATTCCCGTGGGGGCGTACTGGGGGGCGAACGGGGGCGCCACGATCAGGCCATTGAAGTCTTTGGAGCTGTCGCGGGACTTGTCGGACATGTTGTAGGCG
>VXME01000096.1:4574-4780 GCA_009861545.1 Acidobacteriota bacterium
CAGGCCATTGAAGTCTTTGGAGCTGTCGCGGGACTTGTCGGACATGTTGTAGGCGTAGATCTTGTGGTCTGCTCTGTCCGCTACCCACATGGTGGTGCCGTTCGACCAGATGCCGGTGGGGTTGTTGTTGCCCGCAGAACTCAGGGTGTTGAAGTCTTTGGAGCTGTCGCGGGACTTGTCGGACATGTTGTAGGCGTAGATCTTGT
>VXME01000096.1:4790-43275 GCA_009861545.1 Acidobacteriota bacterium
AAGTCTTTGGAGCTGTCGCGGGACTTGTCGGACATGTTGTAGGCGTAGATCTTGTCGTCCGACGCGTCCGACACCCAGATGGTGGTCGCGTTCGACCACATGCCCCTAGCGGCGGTGTTGCCGGCCGCTTGCAGCCCGTCGAGATCTTCGCTTGCCTTCCAGCCGTAGGCTGCGGTCACTCCCCGATTGATGGTCACCCAATAGGTGCGGGTGGTGGTGGTGTCTTGGGCGGTGACCGTGACAGTGACAGGGTTCCTCCCCGCGCTCAGGCTCACCTGGTGACCGCTGGCGGTGGTGTCCGAGTCGTCAGGTTTGATGACGACCGAAGCGTTGGAGTTGTTCCTGCCCGCCGAGATCGTGGCGGTGGTTACCGTGGAAGCCACGCCCAACTCGTAGTGGAGCGTTTCCGCGTCGAACCCGACGATGTCCTTCGGGCTGACCGACAGGGAGCTCAGCGTGGCGTCCGTGGAGAGGTTCTGCCTTCCAAGATTCCCACCGCCTTTGGAGTCGCCTTTGGAGTCAGCGCCCCTAAGGTCGGCGTCTCTAGCGCCGATAGTCTCAGTGGGAGGCTCGTCAGTCACCGAGAGAGGCTCAGTAGTCACGGGGGGAGGCTCGTTGGCCTGCACGCCCATGGCCGATTGCGTGCTCCAAGGGCCGGAGCCGTCGTTGTAGCGCGCCCGCATCATCACCTTGTAGCGGTCGCCCGGCGTGAGTCCGGTGATCGTGTACGAGGAGGTGTCCCCGCTGGGGTAGGCGTTGCCGCGCTCGGCCTCATTCACGCTGCGATATGACAGCCAATCGCCATCCTCGGGCGCCCACGCAATCCGGTAGCTTTCAGGAGCTGGCGACGGCACGTCCCACGTCACCGTCAACGAGCCCGCAGTATCGCTGCTCAGTCGCGGCGCCCCGCGCACCTGAAGCACCGACTGGGCGCTCCAGGGGCCGGAGCCGTTGTTGTCGCGGGCCCGCATCATCACCTTGTAGCGTCCGCCCGGCTTCAGACCGTCGATCGTGACATGGGTCTGGTCGCCCCCCGGATATAGGTTGCCGCGCTCGGTCTCGTTCGCGCTGCGATACGACAGCCAATCGCCGTCCTCAGGCGCCCACATCAGCCGGTAGTCATCTGGAACAGGTGACGGCGTGTCCCACGCCACCGTCAACTGACCCACCACGGTGCTGCTCAACTGGGGTGCCGCCATTGACGTGCTGGCCAGGGACTTCCCAGGCAACACCGCCAGTCCCGCAGCCAACACCAGCAACGTCAGCAGTGCCCTTCTGCGGGCGCTGGTAGCAATCATTGCTGAAAGCTAGAACAACAAGACACAAATGGCAAACCCATAACAACAACATAAGCAACACACTCACAACACCAGTGCACGAGCAACGCCCCACGAGCGAACATGCGGCATGCAGGCGGTGACCGGCATCCCTGCGCGGAACTGGCGGGCATCGGGGTGTCAAGGCCCGGGCTGGCGTTTGCGGCCGAATGACGCGCACCCACTGGCCCTCGTGGCGGTGCCGCGCAATCGGCTGCCGACGCACAGCGCGAAGGGGCCGAAATAGTGTTAGAGGGGATGCTCCTGCCTGAACGCCACCACAGGGCTGTCGGCACTCACCAATCGGCGCACCTGCCGGGAGGCATGTGAGTGGACTGGTCGGCGCTATTTGACTACTTGCCGCAGCTCACTTTGATGGCAGTGACCGTCGCTCCCGCCATCAAGCCGGGCCGGGAAGGGCTCTCCTCGTGGTTAGGTCGCGGGCGCAAGCCGTCGGCCAGCGTCCAGTCTGCTTCTCGCGGCGGGCGGTGGTCCAACCAGAGCGGATACCGCCTTTCAGCCTGGCCGTCGACTGCGCAGCCACAGGAACTCGAGCACTACGTCGCGGCGCGAGGCCTAGTGCCCATCCAGAGGAAGGTCCAGTCATCGAGGCTCAGATCGACGTGGAGGGCAGTAGCGGACTTCCTGTTCGAGACCCGGGCCAGCCCGAAGCCCGGATTCAGGATCCTGGGATGGCGGTGCCGACCAGTCCCGGGTTCCGAAGCGATACCGGGCGCATTCGTCCTGGCTCTGCGGCTCCACCCCAACGAGAACAGGAGCCACCTGCGAACGTCGCTGCTGCCCCGCCTCCGGTTCTCGGACCGTCCCTGCCTCGTCGCCATCGCGTCGGTCTCGGATCTTTTCGACGAGACGTCTTGGGTGCGCTGCTACGCCGTTGACCCGTCCACGACGAGCCTCGACCCCGAGGATTGTCAGCTGGTCGCCGTGCAGTCCTATGACACCGCCCGGCGCGGGACGCCGACCTGCATCAGCATGAGAGTCCGCGACGCCCGCGAGAGCGTCGTATGGCTGATTGTCGACAACGTCGGCAAAGCTGCGCCCGGCGGGGACTGGGGCCGGTCCCCCGCAACGATCTACGAGACCCACGATGACGCGCCCGAGCCCGAGGACCTGGGCGACGAACGCGTCCAGATCGATGACGACTTCCGCTACATCCGCCGCGAGGACTTCACGAGCAGTCTCATCGGGCGAACCATCGTGTGGCTGGCGGCCGGTGCATGCGTCCCCCTGCTGTATCTCCTGGGCTGGGGGTCGGCCGTCTTCTTGGGCTTGCGGCTTCCGTCGTGGCTGACCTCGGGAGCGACTGTGGTCCCGGCGGTGTGGCTTGCGCTGTGGACCTCGTTGGCCTACCTCTATGTCGGCGCCATGGTCGGCACTCAGCTTCAAGCCGCATGGTGGCGCCGACGAGACGGGCAGCGTCGCCGCGGCGACCGAGTCTGGCGGGGCGGAACCACCGACTGCCTAGTGTTCGGTTCGATGGTACGGAGAGGCAGACGGCTCGACCGCGATGGCTGGAGGAGATTCTGGCTGAGCCTGCGACCCGGGGACTAGGGGACCGCAGGCTATGCCGAGGTAGAGACGCCTAGCAGCGCTCAACATGATCGACAGGCGGACGCCGACGAGAGTATCTGCGCTGGTGTGAGCAAGCCCGGTAGGGGATCTGTTCAGGGGCAGCTTCACCGTCGCGTCGCCGCAGAAGCTGATCTACAGCATCGGCGAAGACATCAAGGATCATGAGATCGTCATTCTGGACTTCTCCGAGACCGTCCACATCGACGACAGCGCAGCCCTGTAGTGGAGTTCTTGATCGAAGTCGCCGTAGCGCAGCACACCGAGACTGTGGTGCTTGGCCTCACGGACCGAGTCGCGGAAAGCCTTCACGCTCTCGGCGTTCTGCGACTCGTACTCGAAGACCGTCTTGTAGGGACGATGGACGAGGCACTGGACTTGACGACCCGGTTGCTGAAGGCCTGACTTTGCGCATCTAGGTGGTTCCGACATGGCGGTAATTCCCAGCCTCAACAATGCATGGCGTGCGCCTTGGCATGGGCTAGCTATTGAGTATTCCTAAGCGTGCGATGGTCGCGATGTGGCGCCGTGATATGAGTAGCCGATTCTGCGCGTAGAGTCCGGGGCTATGAGGTTCTGGTTTCTGTTCTCGGCGGTTGAGCGCGTATCCGAGGCTACGCCTCCGCGCATGCGGCCAAAGCTGTGGGCCACGGTTGTGGTGACGGCGCTGATCGTCGCGGCCTGTTCCGCTGATGCGCCGGAGGTGACGCCCGCTGCGAGCGAGCCCCCTAGGACGACTCAGGCCGCTGCCGAACCGGCGCCGGAGACCCCTGCCCAACTAGACGATGACGAAGCTCCCGAGCTTCGAGACGCCACCCGGGAAGATGAACCCGGAGATGTCACCCAAGTCGAACCTGACGACGCCGCTCAAGTTGAGCCCGACGACGCTGCCGACTCCCCAGCGTCACCCCCGGCCGATCTGGGCGCCTTCAACGACTACGAGCCCGGCGATCCGGACTCCACTCTCCTGGGGACCGACGACGAGGTGCTGGTCGGCACGCTCGACAACGGCCTCACCTACTACTTGCGCTCGAACGACTCGCCGGCTGGGGCGGTGGAGACGCGGCTGGTGGTCAATGCGGGCGCCGTGCTGGACCCGCCGGGCGCGGAGGGAACCGCGCACTTCCTTGAGCACCTGCTGTTCAACGGCACTGAGAGCTTCTCCAAGACCGACCTTCGAGAAGTGCTGCGTTCCATCGGTGTGGAAGTCGGGCCGGACCTGAACGCGTACACGTCCGCCGACGAGACCGTGTACATACTCGACTTCCAACTCGATGACCCCGGGGCGCTTGATCTCGCCTTCACCGTGCTGTCGGAGTGGGCGTCGGCGGCCACGATCTCGCCGGAGGAGGTTGAAGCCGAGCGGGGCATCGTGGTCGACGAGTACCGGCTGTTCGACGAGTCCGCCGACGGCCGGATCGGGAACTTCCTCGACGCCGTCTACTACAGCGGCACCGTGTATGAGGGCATGCAGCTCGGCGGCAACGAGCAGTCGAACGCCTCGATCACCGCCGAGCAACTGCGGGCCTTCTACGAGACGTGGTACCGGCCCGACAACATGGCGGTGGTCGTGGTGGGGGATCTGCCGGTGGCCGATATGGCGCAGAAGGTCGCGGAGTTCTTCGGCGGGTTGACCAACCCTGTTGAGCCGATGCCGGCCCAGCCCGAGCGCAGCGCGTTCACTGCGGACTTCGTCGACGAGCCCGTCATCGATGTGGTCACCCATCCCAACTACGGCGGCATCTCGATGTCGATCGACTGGCAGCTGCCGGCTTGGACGCCCGCTACAACCGGCGGCGACCGGTTCCGCTTGATGGAAGGCGTTATCGCCAACCTGCTCGAAATCCGGCTCGACAGCGCATACCGCGCCGGGCTGATGTCCCAGGCCAGCGAGCCCTACGTGGTGTCGTGGCAGCAGGCACGCGGGCTGCGCCTGTACGGCACGAATATCCGGGGCCAGGACCTGCAGCAGGCCACCACCGACTACCTGTCGGTGCTCGCTGGTGCGGCCCACTACGGCTTCACTCCCGCCGAGTTGGACCAGGCGATCGCTGCGGTCCGCACCGCGCTGGAAGCGCAGCTCGAGCGGGAGGCGACGATGCAGAGCGCGGGACTGGCGGACAGGTACGTGCTGCACTTCGTGGAGGAGGAGAACATCGAATCGGTCGAGGACCGTGTGGCCCGGCAGGGCGCGCTGCTGGATACCTTCACCGTCGAGGAGCTGACGGCGCACCTCCGCTGGATACTCGACAACGCGCCGCCGCTGGTGGTGTCCCTCGGCGACGATCCCGCCAATGTCCCCGACGTGGAGGAGCTCCGGGCGGCCATCGATGCGGCGGCCCCATTGGCGGCGCCCGAGCCCGAGGAGCGCATCGAGACGCTGATGGCGCCACCCGATCCCGTCGCGCCGATCCGTGAGCATTCGGTGAGCCTGTTCGAGGGCGCACACGAGTGGGTCTTCGCCAACGGGGCCCGCGTCGTGTTCGCCCCCTCGGATCTGGCTGCCGGCCAGGTGAACGTGACGGCGCAGAGCCTGGGCGGCTGGTCGCTGCTGCCGATCGGCAACGCCGGAATGCGCCGCGCCATCACCGGCGCGGTCGCCAACAGCGGAGTCGGCGACTACTCGGCATCACAGATCGACGAGTACCTCGCCAGCACCACGGCCCGAGTCGGACCGTATCTCAGCGAGTTGACCGAGGGCTTCTCAGGCTCCGCCAGCCCCGACGACCTCGGCGACCTGCTCGCGCTGATGCACCTGTACATCATCGAGCCGCGAGTCACCGAGGTCGCCACCTCCCAGCAGATCCAGGATCTGCAGACCCGCAAGTCCTACGCCGAGAACGACCCGGTCTCAAGCTCCGTTTACACGCTGTGGGACGCGTACTACCAGAACAGCCCCTGGTACCGCTTTATCCTGACGCAGGAGGAGATCGACGCCGTCACCGCCGATCAGCTGCTCGAGCTCTACGAAGCCCGCCTGGGCGACGTCGACGACTTGGTGGTGGTGATCGTGGGCGACACCGACCGCGACACGGTGGCCGATCTGGCGGCCCGCTACGTCGGCACCCTGCCCGCCGGCGAACCCGATCAGTACGTCAACCACAACCCTGGTTTCCCTCAGGGTGTACACCGCATCACCGTTCCCGTTGACGCCGACGCCGGGGCGTCGGGCCTCTACCTGCAGTTCGGTGCCTCAGTGCCGGTCACCGTCGAGACTCTGGTTATCGCCGACCTCATCGAGAGCCTGCTGGGCGACCTGCTCTTCGGCACCGTCCGTGAGGGTCTCGGCGAGTCCTATTCCGCCTACGCGGTCCTGTCGCCGTGGGTCGAAGTGGGCATCTGGGACAATTACTTCGGCGCGACCGGCCCCTCAGACCGCCTCGAGGAGATCAACGCCACAGTCGTGGGGATCATCGCCGAGCTGACCGCCGACGGGCCGACCGACAGCGATCTGGCTCGGGCAATGTCGGTGATGCGGGACGACTACCAGCTCGACAGCAACGGCGAGATCATCTCCCCGCTGCTGCTACGCCGCCACCTCGATGATGCTCTCGTCGGCACTCCCGAACAGCGACTCCAAGTGCTGGACGAGGTCACCGCTGCCGACATCCAGCGGTACATGGCGCTGTTCTTCAACCTCGACAACCGGATCGAGATACTCCGCGTCGAACAGTAGAAGTCTCGGCGAGCCGCCCTCGGCGAGCGCGTAGTCCCGTCGAGTACTTCCTCCCGATGCGATGTCCGGCCGTTGGGGTGAGGCCGCTGCGGGATCGGCTAGCCCACAGGAGCGGCGAGCGACACCCTGTGAGTCTCGCCGACCGACCACGAGAAGCCCGGATCGGTCCAGTACACCTTGTACACGGGCCGCCCTGTGTTGTTCCCCAGGAACCCGCGGTACGCGTCGCCGACACGGAAGCTTTTTCCGTCGACGGTCAGCACCCAGTCGTCGGGCATTGCCCGGTCGAAGGCGTAGAAGTCGAGCGCCTTCGTGTGGGAGGTGCCGTCGGAGTTGCTGCGGTTGCCGCGGTACCAGGCCAGGATCAAGAACTCGTAGGCGGTGTCGCCGACGGTGACGGTCCTCGGTGCGAGCGAACCGACGCTGGTCGAACCGTCTTCGCGGTCCTGGTAGCCGAGGTACCCGGAGTCGGCGTCGCCGAACATGCCGACAGTGAGCGTGGAGGTCCAGATCTCTTCGGTGTCGATCAGCAGCGGGTCGGCGGCTGAGATCCGCACCTTGACCTCGTCGCCCTCCGCCCAGGAGAAGGGCCGCTCGTCCCATGCCCAATAGCGGCCAAGCGGAACCTCGTGTCCATCGGGGTGCAACGCATGGGCCGACACGAACTCGGCTCCGCCGACCTCCAGCCGGAACGGCGTGGGCAGGTCGCCGCGGTAGCCGAATAGGAACGCGTCCGTCATTTCGCCCGATTTGAATATGACCGAATCGCCGGGGACGCTCCCAATGAGTCTCACGTCGCCGCGCCCCCCGATGGTGCTCTCGTCGCTCGCGGCGGTGATATCAAGACTGCCCCAGCGCATGCCGAGTCCCGCCACCCCGTATCTCTGACGGTTCTCGATGTTCGTGAACTCCCATTCTTCGACGGTCATGATGCCCTCCAACACCCCGTCATACGGCTCGGGTTCGGGTTCGGGTTCGGGTTCGGGCTCGGGCTCGGGCTCGGGTTCGGGTTCGGGCTCGGGCTCGGCCACCCGCTTGGTGTAGGTGAACGACCACTCTCCCTTCCAGTTCGAGTACCGGGACCTGATCTGGACCTCGTACACCGCGCCCTGGACTAGGCCCGTCAGCGTCACCTGCTCGGTGGTCGGGTACATCGTCTGGTCGGTGCCCGACTGCCCGCGGCGTGCCCACACGAACTCGTAGTCGTTCGGCGCGGGATTGGACCGGTTCCAGGTGACCGACAGTGTGCCCGGCGTTTCGCTGGTCAGCCGCACACCGCCGACGGAGCCGCGGCCGTTACCGATCGTGGCGCGACCCTCTATGGCCTGCTTCGTGCCAGTCTTGGCCGCGGTCTGATCGTCGGCGGTTGCAGGCAGTGTCGTGGTCGGTGTAGGCGGTGCCGTTGTGGTTGTGGTAGTGGTCGGTGTGAGGGGTTCTGCTGTTGTCACTGCGGCCCGGATCTCAGCGCTCCAGGGACCGCTCCAGGGGCCGCTGCGGTAGCGGGCACGCACCTTCAGCTTGTAGGTCTCGCCTTCACTCAGACCGGTGATGGTGTGCTGGTTGTCTGTCGGGAACGCATTGCCGCTCAGGTCAGTCCAGGTGCGGTAGTCGCCTGTCGCCGGGGCCCACATCAGGCGGTAGTCGTCCGGCACCGGTTCCGGCACGTGCCAGGTGACGGTCAACTCGCCCGCAGCGCCGCTGTGGGCGGACAGACCGCTGATGGCTCCCGGCGCGCCCGCGCCCGCTCCAGGCGTCACCGCGAGGCTGGAGACGAGCACAGCCGCCGCCACCGCCCCCCACCCAAGCGCTCGAATCGGCCCCGAACGTCTCCCTCGACCAGTGCTCACGTTCTCAATCGCTTTCGTGCCTGCACCAGTCAGTTCTGTGCGCTCGGACCGGGTATCTGGAGGACGTTGCGGTTGGAGAGCTTCCGGCCGTCGGCGGTGCAAATCGCGCCGGTGTCTTGACAGTCGGTGGTGGCCGGCAGGACGATAGTCACCGTTGCGCTGCTGGAGGGCTGCACGGTGATCTCCCAGGCGAGGTTGCTGCCCGGCGTCAGCCGTCTGGCTTTGATCACCTCGCCGCCGGACTCGGTGAAGGCGCTGTCCCGCAGAGTGACGTAGCTGAGGGAGGGCTCCTCGCTGAAGTGCAGTTCGAAGGTGAAGGGAGCGCTGCCGTCGTGGGAGCCGGGAACGCTACGGAAGCTGGCCGTCAGCGGCGGCGGTGCCACTGCCGCAGTGGGCTGGCTGGTCAACGACTCGGCGTTGTTCTCGTCGTCGGTGAAGGACACCCGCACGGTGATGGCCTTGCCCTGGTCGCCGGTCACCAGCGTGTAGGTGCTGTCTGTGGCCCCGCTGATGTCGGTGCCGTCGGCCAGCCACTGGTATCTGTAGGTTGCGTTGTCGAGGCCGTCTTCGTCCGCGATGCCTGCCGTGTCGGCGGTCAGGGTCTGCCCGACCTGAGCGGTGCCGTCGATGGTCGGTGTTCCCGTCGCGGCGGAGTTCTCATCGCTGGTGTCCTCCTCTTCCTCTTGCGGCGGCTCGACCTGTTCTTCGGTTGTCTGTTCTTCGGTTGTTTGTTCTTCGGTTGTTTGTTCTTCGGCTGTGGTTACGCTCACGGTGACCTCGTCGTCGACCTCCCAGCCGGGTGTGATGTTCTCCCATACCCAGAAGCGGCCGACACGTGACTCGTCCCCGTCGGGATGTACCGCATCCGCGGACGACAGCTGCGTCTCGCCGAACAGCAGCGTGAACGGCAGCGTCAACTCGTCGGCATAGGCGAATGTCACCGAGTCGGTGACCTCGCCTACCGACGGAAGCGTCACGTCTCCCGGGGCCCGCATCATGATGCGCAACTTCCCGTAGCTGCCGAGATAGGCGGAGTCCGCAGGCGCGGTGACCTCGAAGGTCCCCCAGTCGCCCCGCGTCGAGTACCCGAACACCGAATTCCCCCGATAGGTGGAGGTCCCCACGGTCATGGTGCCCGCCATCACCCCGTTGAATTGCTCAGCCTCTACGGTGACCGTCACCGTGTCCCGGGCGTGGAGGCCGCCGGCGTCGGTCACCCGCAGGGTGAAGACGATGGTCTCGTCGTCGGTGAGGTCCGACGGCGCTGTGAACGTCGGCGCTGAAACCGAGGCGTCGGACAGTGTGACTGTCTCGCCGCTGGTCTGTGACCATGCGTAGGTCAGGCTGTCGCCGGGGTCTGGATCGGTTGCCGAGCCGGCCAGGGTGACGGTTCCGCCGGGTGTGACACTGTCCTGGTCGGGTCCAGCGTCGGCGCTGGGCGCCTCGTTGACATCCACCAGCGTGACGCGCAGGTCTGCGGTGTCGGAGCGTGTTCCGTCGCTGACCTGCACGGTCACTTCGTAGGTGCCGTCGGTGTCGGCGTCGTCGGGGTTCTCGAAGTCCTTGGCGGCGGCGAAGCTGATGCTGCCGCTGCTTGTGATGCTGAACCGGCTCCGGTCGGTGCCGCCGGCGGCGCCTGTGGGAATCGTCCATGTGAGCCGTGAGCCGTCGGCGTCGGTGGCCACCAGCGCGGTGGCCGTTGTGGAGTTCTCGTCCATCCGCAGGAACCGGTTGCTGTTGATCTGCGGGCTGGCGTTGTTCGTCCGCACGGTCGTCGACCTGGGGCCCAGCACACGGCCCGACTTGGCCGCCACCTGATAGTGATAGTTCTCGGTCTCAGCTGCCGTGGCGTCCACATACGACGTGGCGTCTGCCGCGATACTCGAAGTCAGCAGGTACATGCCATAGGCGCTCGTACCCCGGTAGAGGTGGTAGCCGTCAGCAGCGGGCGTACCGGTGGGCGTCGACCATGAGAGTGTCACGCCGCTGCTGCCGCGTGTGGCTGAGAAACTCCCCACCGCTGCGGGGCGTGACCCCACCGAGACTTCAACTGACGGCGACGGGCTGCCCGGGTAGTAGCCGTCATAGATCGCCACCACCTGGTAGGCGTAGGTCCCGTCCGCGGGATCCTCGTCGGTCCATGTCGTGGCCGTGGAGCCGGTGTCCTCGACCATCACCTCCGGCTCGCCGTCAGCGACGCCGCGCAGGATCCTGTAGCCGGTGATGCCGCTGCGGTCATGTTTGGGGGCCGTCCAGTTCAAAGCGACGTCGCCGCCTGACACCGACGTGCTCAGCCCCGACGGAGCGCTGTCCCTGAGTGCCGCGCACACCCGTGGGACCATCGCCGCGTTGTGGCCGTAACGGAAGCTCGCGCTCTGGGGCCCCTGCATCCAGAGCTTGCCGTTCTGCTGGTCTCTGGACCTCACCGATGCTTCGCCGCCATGGCCGAAGTGCACTCGCAGTCTCTGGATCAACTCATCCTCAGCGTTGGCCGAACCGGCGGGATAGTGCAATACCACCGGCACCAATACCGACTGGACCCGCTGGTGCAAGCTCTCCGAGTTGGAGGTGTTGCGGTAGAGCCGCCTGACGATGGGCTCGTCGCGCCATAGATCGGCCGCCATCAAGAACAGCACCGCATCGAAGATGTCTCCGCCCGGGAACCACTCGTAGGTGTAGACGGCGCTGACGGCCGGGTGCGTTGACGTCTTCCCGGGCACGTCTGACTCGTTCGGGTCCCAGTCCGGTATCGCCAGATTGTGCACTGACTGGGGGAATCCATACAATACTGAATTCTGCGCCGGTCGCAACGGATTGGCCCGACAGATCGTGTCGATCTGGTAGGTGCGGAAGTCCGGATACCTCTGCGCCAAGATTCTATAGAGAACCTCGGCGTGGCGCCATGACCAGACATTTCCGGCCTCTTCCACGACAAGACTCGTCGCTGCCCCTCCCCCGACAGGCTGCATTATCCGCTCGTTCCTGAAGGTCTCTATCGACTGACTGAAGTCCAACACCGAGAGACGGGGATTCGTCGAAGCCTTAACCGCGTTCAGGGCTAGGGCCTGTTCCAGAGGCCCTCTCGTCGCCTCGACGAACTCGGTGCCGCGCCAGGCGAGGCGAGGGTCCCACAACGGCTTGTTCACCGGGCTGTGACAACTCTGGCAGCTAGAGGGTTCGACGATCCGCGGCGTGCTCCCGGAGAAGTCGATGACCCCGGCGGTCCAGTCCGTCTGGTTCTGCCGCAGGAACTCGACCGAGTCCCGGAACATGGAGGGAGCCAAGGGATTGCTGACCCAGGAGAATGTGTATGCCCCGTCGAATCCGAACGACACTACTCGCGGGCTGTCGACGGATACGTGGGGCCGGGCGGGCGACTCCGACTCGTAGTTCAGCACGAACCGTTGCTTGTACTCGTCCGGCAGGCTGTCGATGAACTGCTGTGCAGTGGTTATTCCGTTGTCCGCGATGTACTTGGAGATGCGGGGATAGCTGCCTGAACCGGGCTGCTGGCTACCGTCGTCTCCGAGTCCGTAGTGGGGCGAGAAGTCGCCACCGAAACCCTCTGGCAGCGCAGTGAGCCTGTTGCCGTGCAGCGAGAGCTCCACCAACATGAACAGTTCGTCGAAGATGCCTGCCGGGAGGGTCTGGAGGCTGTTGTTATGCAGTCGCAGCACCTCGAGCAGGTACAGTTCGTCGAAGATGCCCGCAGGCAGCGTCGTTATGGAGTTGTCCGAAAGGTCCAGCACCACGAGGCTGTGGAAGTCGTCGAGGTCCCCGGAGCTGAGGCTCGTGATGCTCTGGCCGCTGAGGTCCAACGACAATGTGTCGCGCAACTGCGCCTCGCTCACATCGCTGCACGCGTCGGCGCCGGTGGCGGCGACGATGGCGTCACGCACGGCGGCGGTTCGATCGCATACCGCGGTGCTGGTCGATTGCGCGCTCGCGATGTCGACCTTGCCCGCGGCCAGCAGCACAATCACCGTGAGGGCCGAGACAGCCGCGACCAACACCGCCACGCTCACCCAACTGGAGCCGGGGGGAGGCCCACCGATCCCGCTAGGGGCGCGACGAGAATCAGTCCCGACGCTGAGGAGGCTGCGCACTACCGTCCACCAACTCCCGGCACCCCTTCGGCCCAAGCAACTCAACGCCTCGTCCCGTCTGGGCCGTGGTGCTTTGCCATAAGGAGTTTCTTGGTGCCACATGGGTTATTCATCGGGTCTTTATAAGTGCAAGATAGTACAGGTGAGAAGTCTTGAGTCAAATAGTCGCTGCCCGGGTCGCTTCATGGGGCAGTCGCTCAGCTCCTAGAGCACCTCGAGCGGACTAGGCCGGGCTGTGCGCAGGTGGTTGCGTATTCCGCAGCGCTGTGCGCTGATGACGGGCTCAGGTGTGGGCCGAGTCGAGTTTCTCCGGTATGGCCATCCGGTAGCCGACGTGGGGGATTGTGGTGATGTATTTGGGGTCGCGGGCGTTGTCGGCCAGCTTGTGGCGGAGGTTCATGATGGTGGTGCGGATGCGGCTGGCGTCGGCGGCGTCGTCGCCGGGCCAGATTCTTGCTAGCAGTTCGTCGTGGGTGAGCAGCGAGCCAGCATTCATGGCGAGTTCTGTGAGCAGGCGGTACTCGATGCGCGTGAGTTCCACGGTGCGGCCGGCGACGGTAACGAGGCGGGCGGCGTAGTCGATGGCCAGGCTTCCGAGCTTGAACCCGGCGGACGCCGCCGGGCGCGCCCGCGGTGCGGCCGCAGCGGCTCTTGGGCCGCGCCGGGCACGGAGGGCGGCTATGACTCTGGCTGCGAGCTCGGTGGGGGAGAAGGGCTTGACGATGTAGTCGGCGGCGCCCATCTCCAGGGCCTTGGCGACGAGGCTGTCTTGGCCGTAGGCCGACAGGAATATGACCGGGATGTCGCGGTCGGTCAGCAGGTCTCGCATCACCTCGATCCCGTCGGTTCCCGGCAGCATCAGGTCCAGCAGCACCACATGGGGGTCGGTCTTGTCGATGAGCTCGGCGATCTCGTCGGGGTTGCCGGTCACGGTCGGCTCGTATCCCGCACCGGCGAGGGACTCGCGGATGTGTTTGAGTTCACGGGGGTCGTCGTCAACGGCCAGCACCCGCGTCCGGTCGCTGCCCGAGCTGCCGTCGTGGCTCGCGAGGCGGTCCGACCCGTCGGAGGTTTGCAGAGTGAACGCGAGCCGGCTGCCCAGCCCCGGCCCGTCGCTCTCTGCCCAGATGCGGCCGCCGTGGGCCTCGATGATCCCCTTGCAGATGGCCAGGCCCAGCCCGAGGTCCTGGCGCCGGTCCTGGCCCTGGGGGTGATGGTACTTCTCGAACAGGCGCCCGAGCCTGTCCGCGGTGAATCCCCGGCCGTTGTCCGCGACGGAGACCTCCACTGACTCGCCATCGATCCGTGCCTTGATGTGGATGATCGACTCGTCGTGGCAGTGGCGGGCCGCGTTGGACAACAGGTTGTTGAGCACCTGCACGATGCGGCGCGCGTCGGCGAGGACCAGCGGCAGGTCGGGTGGCAGCTTGACACGCACAGTCTGGTTGCCGCCGGCGCCCGCAAACGTGTCGCGGGCCTGGTCCACCAGCCGGGACAACTCGGCCGGCTCGGGGTCCACCGACAACGTGCCCGTCTCGATCTGCACCATGTCGATCAAGTCCGCGAGCAGACCCCGCATATGGTCGGCCTGCTGGTCGATGATCCGGACGAACTCTTGCGTCTCGGCCGGGTCCAGCGAGGAGCGGGACTGAAGCAGCGTGGTGGCCGATCCCTTTATGCTGGTCAGAGGCGCCCGCAGCTCATGGCCGATCATGGCCATAAATTCGCCCCGGAGCCGTTCGGTCTCCTCCAGCGGCCCCATGTCCTGGCCAGTGGTCACCAGCGACACCACCCCGCCGTCGGCTGAGCGGATCGGGGTCACGTTGACCATCGCGGTCAGCTTGCGGCCGTTGGGGAACTCGACGGTCATCCTCTCGTCTCGCACGGTCTCCACCGACGCAAGCAGCGACTCGTACGAGAGATTGTCGGAAGAGATCTCCTGGCCGTCGGCGCGCTTGATGGTGCTGCCACCGATGAGTTCCTGCAGCGAGTCAAACGCCAAGTCCATCTCCGCCATGAGCCGGCGCGCCTCCCGGTTGACCGACTGCAGTTCGCCGCTGGCAACGTCGAAGATCGCCACCCCCACCGGGGCGCTGTCCAGCACCGCCTCTAGGTCGTCGCGGGCCTGATGTTCGTCGCGGTAGCGGCGAGCGTTGGAGATCACCAGCGCGGCCTGCGATGCGAACATGACCAGCGTGTCCTCGTCAGCGGCTGTGAACCCGCCTGGCTTCTCAGCAACGTATACGGCCCCCAACAGCTGGCCCTGATGCCTCACCGGCGCGCCCAGGAATGCCGTGGCGTCGCTCGTCGGGAACGGCGGCTCCCACTCCGGAGCGCCGCAGTCGCGCAGATAGCCCGGGAAGTCGTCGAGACGCTTGGGTTTGTCGAAGCAGGAGATCAAATCGAAAATCTCCCAGCGGCTGGGCATCTCCCAGAACTCGCTGTCCTGTTGCTCTGTCATACCCGACGACATGAAATCCACCGGGTGCTCCTCGTCGTCGACCAGCAGGATCACCCCGACGGCGGCGCCTGTCAGCGCCCTGGCGCTGTCCAGCGCCCCTTGAAGAACCGCCTCCACATCGAGGCTCTCGTTGAGGCGCAGGCTCGCCGAGCTCAGCTTGGAGAGCAGCTCCCGGAGGGCCTCGACCTCCGAACCCGGACCCTCCCCTGCGGTCATCAGACCACTACGCCAGCGATGTCAGCAGGCGGGTGCAGCAAGCGAACCATCGAACAGTTATACCCCAGCGCCTCAGCGCCTTCAACGCACCAGGCAGCACCGTGCACGGCGCGATCCTGTCCGGGCCGGCGCGCCGCCCGTCAGATCATCGGGCGACTCAACTCCTGAAGCCCCTCGAACCCGCCGAGAACGCACGGTGGCTGTCAGTGGCCAGGACTGTAGGTACCGCCTCCGCTCCTAGCGCGACCAGATCCTGTCGGCGGCGACTGGGATCCAGGTCGCCGCAGGCGGGGAGATCGCATCCCATTAGTCCGGGCGTCTCGATCTCGCCCATTACTGTGAAGTCGCGCCACAGCGGCGCTCATCGGGCCAAACCATGGCCCAGCCGCTGGCGTGGGCAAGCAATTCGCCCGTCAAATTCCTACTCGGGTGCGAGTCTCATGGATCCCGCTCGTGGAGGACGACCCGCAACCAAGGAGATATCGTGATCACCCCTACGCAAGAGCGAAAGATGGTGCGCATGGCGCGCTCCACCCTTCTTCCCGCTGACGTGATTAGCGCGAGGGTGGGCTGTGACGTCGAAGAGGTGCATTCTCGGCTAGGAGCCAAGGCGATCCGTCGGGGCGTCGGTACGGTATGGATCCTCAAGGCCAAGAGTTCTGACATAGCTGTCCGACGAAGCGCGGCCAGCGCCCCTTCCTGCCCGTCGGACATCCTGCGCCGGCTTGCTCGGGACGGGTCATCCCGGGTGCGCTCAGCCGTCGCCAGTAACGACTCCTGTCCGTCGGACGCCCTGCGCCGGCTTGCTCGGGATCGGTCAATGTGGGTGCGCTCAGCCGTCGCCAGTAACCAATCCTGTCCGCTGGGAGTGCTCCGTTTGCTCGTTCGTGACCGGTTCGCTCTGGTGCGTCTTCGGGTGGCGGAGCGCAAGGACTGCCCCGGCGACTTCTGGTTGAAGCTCGCTCGGGATCGATCTCCGGAGGTGCGCTGCTGGGTCGCACACAACCCTTTCTGCCCGCGGGATGTCCTTCACTGGCTTGCTGATGATCCGGACCGGAGGGTGCGCCGAAGCCTTGCACGCGTCCGGTGGTGCACACCGGCTGTCCTGAGCCGGCTTATGCGTGACCGGGACCGTTTCGTGCGGAGCGAAGCAGCGCGCAACCCGTCCTGCCCCCTGGATCTCGTGCGTCAGCTCGCTGACGATCCCGAGCCCGTGGTGAGACGCGCTGCGGTGTCCAGGCTTCGCCGATCCGGGATGCCGGCGAGGGGTCTCCCGGCGAGCTGACACAGCAGGGGGCTGGAGGGGGAGCAGGCACGATGAGGGGCGCCCGTCCGGGGCAGCATGCATGCACCGACTGAGTCACCGAGGCTTAGGTGCTCTGTGCCCCCCAAGGAGTCCTCGCGAGCATCCGTTCCAGCCGGGCGATGACCGGAACTCCCATCCGACCGGATGGGGCGAGCCCCGATTCCCAGCGCGAGATCCCGGGACACGCGGCCTGCCCACAAGCTCCGATGCCGGGATAGTGTCGGCCACCGTGGCTGGGGAAGAAGCGCAAGAGGCTGGCCGAGAAGGCGTGCAGCGGGCGAAGCGATGGCTCGAGGGCACAGGACGCGTCAATGTGTACTGGACAGTGTACGAGCACGCCTCGATGCTGGGCGTGCCGCGCCCCGGGGGCGGGAAGCGGTCATTTGACATGAGCGGCGTCATTCTCGGTGGTGATCTGGATGGCCACCAACTATATGCAGAGGTCAAGAGACACTCGAATCCCCGCAACCAAGCCAAGGCGTACGGTGACTACTTGGCGAATTGCTACTGCAAGATGCTTCGAGATCCGGATAGGCCGTATCAGTTCATGTGGATCACGTGGCATCCTTTCAGCCAGACGAAGTGGACCAGGTTGTGTGAATGGGACGAGGTGCGAGATGAAGTCTCTAGACGGCAGACTGAATGGCTCGGCTCGAAGATCTTGGTCGATGACGACCTATGCAGGCTTGTCGCGGACCGACTCTGGCTCATTGTTCTGTCGGACAAGCAGGAACAACTCAGAATGAGCGATGAGATGTTGGCCGAGGTGCGCAAGACTGCGACGATAAGGACAAAGCGATGAGCACTGGTCAAGCGGCGATTGATGAAGCGCTCACGCATGGCGATCCGCAGGATGTCACAGAATCGGTGAAGATGATTGTCGCTCAGGAGATAGCGGCCGTCAATTCCGAGCTGAGGATACAGCGTACTGAGTACTTCAATCACTCCTACATCCCTGATCTGGTCACTTGGTGGGGACCGAATGATGCTGATCACCGGGAGGTGTTTCTGCGATTCGATTCTGCGGACCGAAGCCTGGCGCTCGATATCGAGAGGCTGAGTCGAGATCATCCGATGTTCTTCTCGTTGCGGCCTCATCGAGTGGAAGAGTCATCGCCTGAGGTAGCAGAGGCTCTGTCGCAGCATCGTCGAGTCATGGTCACGGAGGCCAGTGCTCTCAAGGAACTGTCAGGATCTGAGCCCGGCTCCTTTGAGTCCCTGGTGTCAACGTCCGTTGTAAGGGCCGGGCGCGGACTCGTGGACAAAGAGCAGGCGACTAGAGCCCGCATGGATACACAGGGCAGCATCAAGGCGGCACTCCTCGGTGATGAGCCTCGAACGCGGGCCGCTGTAGCGACCACGAGAGCGATCCTGGCGGACGCAGCTTCTCAAGAGATTGGCAAGTATTTGCAGATGCTATGGCTCGCCGGGGGAGGTGAACTTGATGCGTATCCCGGAGACAGGGATGTCGGCTTAGTTGCAGGGGCGCAAGATGTGGAGCGGCTCGTTCGTCTGGTATTGAGCAGCGAAGTTGTCGATAGCGTTGGATTCTGGCGTCGGCTGGGCTCAATGGTCACTCTCGAAGTGCTCGAGAACTTGGAGTCAGTTGAGTTGCTCCCGAATCTGCAACACCTTGTTAATGCCAACGTCTCGCGACTGTTCGTCTCGTACGCAGCGGTGTCGGAGCACGAACCGCGGCTAACCAGCGTGCAAAGTCCTTTCAGTTGGCTCGTGGTTGACTCGCGGTTGTGCCTTGACGGGCCGGAGTGGACGATCGCGTTCGCCGACGATGGCCGCCACTTTAGCGGAGTCAGCAAGGACCGTCAGTTGCCAACGATCGAAGAAGTCAACCGCCGTGCCTGGGAGTTCCTGATCGAGGCGGTGGAACTCGACGATGAGAATCTCTTGGTTACGGTGGAGCCGAAGGACCCCGATGGGCTACGATTCCACGGTGCCATCGGCGGGTTGTCCGGAGTAAGCGGGCTTCCGACGCTAGTGCGGAGTCTCACAGTCCGGAATGGTGTGGCTATAGAGGTAGAATATGATCGTCTCATCGCCAACACTCGGCAGCATAAGATCCCACTGCCCCAACTTGCCGACGTGGCTGTCGCACTAATGACAGACAGTGACGAGATCGAGGGACTCAAGTTGAGGAGACTTCTTGGGCTTGGGTCGGACGGGGGCCTCCTCTTTGGAGAGTAGCGATCATCGGCCTCGACCGTCGTCGACAGAGGCCGCGGCGCCACTCGGGCCTGGTGGCTCGCCAACACCACAGGCGAGGCACCGCGCCCCTCTAAGGCCTCATCGGTTCTGCGCTTGACTCGCGCTGTCGTGGCGATGAAGCCCGAGCCTCTCGTTGCGGAGACCGCTCGACTCCGGGAAACAGCCGCCGAGTTGGATTATGCCTTGGGCTCTATCGGTGCTCTGTGCCCCAGAGGTCCGCGCCGAGCACCCGCTCCAGCCGGGCGATCACCGGCAGGGTTCCCCATGACTCGCCCCGCAGCATCCGGCTGATGGAGGTCTTGTTGACCCCGCTCAGCCTTTCGATCTCCTCAAGGCCCCGGTCGCCCATCGCGGCCCTGAGCCGCTTGCCGAGTTCCTGAATAAGCCGCGCCTCCTCGGGCGCGTCGTCCGTTAGGCGGCCCTCGGGCCAGGCGTGGCCTTGAACGAGGTGTTCCCTGGGCTGGCGGTGCAGCTTGAGCCGGCTGTACTTGCTTGCCGGGTCGTCGCTCGGCTTGTCCACCACGGCCAACGACAGTAACCCGCACCTGCGGCCCGAGTGCGGTTTCGGTGGTCTGCGCCATCGCTGTCACACCCGCTCAGTATGATCCGCATATGCAGAAAGTCGGGCAGCGTTCGGCCTCCGGCAACCGTAGCTGGAGGTTCTGTCGGTGAGCGGACGGCGGCGTGGTCGGGTGGTGTCTGTGGGAGCGGTGCGCGGTGTGCTGGCGCATCGCGGAGCCGGCTGGGTGGTGGACAACGACTCCGAAGTACGGCTGCTGGAGGCACTGCGGGGCGAGCGCGGCGCGCGGGAGCGGTTGTGGGCGCTGGCGGCGGTGCTTGATGAGGGACTCGTCGGGGCTGGGGATCTGAGGTGGCTGAACGGGCGTCTGTCGGCCATCACGGCGCTGGAGCCGCCCGAGGAGGTGTGGCAGGTCCGGGTGGCTGGAGAGTTGATGGCGGCGGTGGCGTATGTGTGCGTGTGCGTGAACGACGAGCCGTTGTCGCGCTGGCTGGGGTATGCGCTGGCGGCGCGGCTGGACGGAAACCTGGTGCGGGGCTTGTTGCCTGGCCCTGGCTGGGCGTCGTGGGAAGCGCCGCATCGGCGTCGCTGGGAGACGTTCAATCGGGACGTGCATTGGATCTCTGAGTTGCCGGAGTCGTTCTGGTCACGGCTGGCGGCCCACAGCGACAAGAGGCTCCGAGCTGTGGCGGTTGCGTCTGATCCTACGACTCGGCCCAAGGTGCTCGAGAGTCTGATCACTAAGCACTACGGGGTGCCTGAGGTGTTGGATCTTGTTGCTGCCAACCCCAGGACGCCGACTCGGGCTCTGCGTCGTCTGTTGCGGCGTTCGTGGGGCCGGGGGCGGCCCGACCTGCGGGTGGCGCAGAACCGCAGCGCGACTGTGGGGCTGCTGCGCGAGTTGGCCAACAGCGACGACTGGGAGTTGCGCTATGTGGCCGCGTGGCATCCGAAGGCGCCGGTGTCGGCGCTGCGGCGCCTCGCGGGTGACGAGTCGCGCGAGGTGCGGAGTGCGGTGGCTCAGTCCGTGTCGGTGCCGGCGGTGGTGCTGGAGGTGCTGGCGTCGGATGGAGATGTGTGGGTGCGCAGGAATGTGGCGTCGAACCCATTGTCGCCGCCAGCGGTGCTGAAGGCGCTGTTGGGGGATCGGCGAGCGGTGGTGCGGGCCGCGGCCGCTCGCAACGAGAACACGCCGACGGAGGCGGTTGCTGCTCGGTCTGGTGATCGAGCGATCAGGGTGCGCAAAGAGGTGGCGGCGCGCGTGGTTGGGGCCGAGGTGCTCGCGGTTCTTGCAGCAGATCCCAAGTGGGTGGTGAGACAGGCGGTCGCGTACAACGTTCAGACCCCGCCGGAGGTCTTGGACCGCCTCGCCGCCGACGACCACGAAGAGGTTCGCGCCAGTGTCGCGTACAACACCAGCGCGACACCGGCTGCGCTTGAGGCGCTGGCGCGAGACGAGTTCGTGTGGACCAGGGTCCATGTGGCCGTCAACAAGTCCGCTCCGGTCGATCTGGTGATGATGCTGGCCACAGACGCGGACCTCCATGCGATGGGCGACGCCGCCCAGAACCCCGCGCTGTCGCCGGCGCAACTCAACACGCTGGCGACCGGTGAGTCCTTGGAGGCCCGAGCCGGGGTCGCGTTGAACACCAGCGCGCCTGAGGATCTGCTGGCGGCGCTGGCCGAGGACTTTGACGTCGATGTGCGGCGCTGCGTGTGCGAGAACGACCGTGTGCCGCTGGATGTGGTGCGCGCCCTGAGGTCCGATCGGGACTATCGGGTGCGCGCCGCGGCCGCGGCCGCTTGTGAGCGGCGCGGCGACCACACCGCGGACGATGCCGCATCGAAGCGAACCATCCACACCTAGCCAATCAGGGAGGTACCCGTGACCACTACCCAACATCGCAACAGCGTCCCGACGGCGGGCGCGACCCAAGCCGACACTCTCGCCGCCATGCAGATCCTTTTGGCTGCGGGCATACCGGTGCTGTTGTGGGGCGACCCCGGCACCGGCAAGACCCACACCATCGAGGCGTTCGCACGGCAGGCCGGGTGGCGCACAGTGTCGGTGATCGCCTCGATCCATGACCCCACCGACTTCGCCGGTCTGCCGATGCGCACCGCAGAGGGCGTGGTGTTCGAGCCGCCTGCGTGGGCTCGGCGCACAGCCGGGTGCGACGGGGCGTCGCTGGTGTTCTTCGACGAGGTCAACACCGCCACCCCCGCGACCCAGAACGCGCTCATGAGAGTGGTGCTCGAGGGCCGCGTCGGCGACCTCGAACTCGGAGACAGCGTGCGGTTCGCAGCCGCGGCGAACCCTCCGTCGCAGAACAGCGCCGCGTGGGATCTCAGCGCTCCGTTGGCCAACCGGTTCGCGCACCTGTCATGGCCGGTGAGCTTCGAGGACTGGAAGGCCGGCTACCTCGGCGGCTGGCCCGACCCCGACCCCCTCGACATCGATCCCGGTGCGATCGACCCCTACACCAACGAGATGGTCAGGTTGTTGCAGACGTCGTTCTTGGCCACGCGGCCAGCTCTGGTGTGCGAAGTGCCCGACAACGGCGCCGAACTGCGGGGCTGGCCCTCGCCGCGATCATGGGAGCGCCTCGCGGACTGTATGTCTATAGCCGACACCGCCGACGTGTCAGGCGAAGTGCGGCTGCTGGTTGCGTCCGCGCTGGTGGGAGAGGGCGCCGCGGCCGAGTACCTGGCGTACCTGCGGAACCTGGACCTGCCCGACCCCAAGGACCTGCTCACCTATCCCGCCAAGTTCGGCGAACTGCAACGCACCGACCAGCAACTCGCGGCCCTCGACGCGGTCGTCGCCGCCGCGGCGGCGGACCCCAAGTCCTGGAGCGACGCGTTCCGAGTGTGCATAGTCGCCGCCGGCTGCGGAGCCCCCGATGTGGCCGCGTCGGCCGCGATGCGCCTCGCTGAGATCAAGCCCACCTCTGTGAAGCTGCCCGCGGGACATGAGGTCTTCGCACAGATCCTCACCGACGCCGGCCTGCTGGAGGACCCCGACACATGACCCCCGCGCGCCGACCAGACCCCCACAGTGTGAAGGAGCCACGATGACCTTCGACTCCGACCGCGCCGGTCGCCACCATCGCAGACAGCGCAGATTCGGTGATGTCCACGGACACGGCGACACCCACAGCCGAGGCTCCGATCCCGTCGGGGGCGAAGGAGCCGACACCGACGACGAGCCCGAGATTTCACAGCCCCCGCCGCCGCGGCCCAAACAGTTGAGCCCCTTGGCGCAGCGGCGCCTGCAAGCGGCGCGGCTGTGGATCGCCGCCAACCGCCCCTACTACTCCAAAGCCGTCTTCTCCTGCCCGGTCATCCCCACCGCCCCACCAGGCCGAGTCGGCATCGATGACCGGTGGCGCATCTACGCCAACTCCGAGTTCCTGGAGTCGCTCACCGTCAAAGAGGCAGCCGCAGAGTTGATACACGTGCTCAACCATGCTCTGCGCGACCACGCGCAGCGGGCCCGCAACTCAAGCGTGGACGCCCTGACGGTCCTGGAGTGGAACGCGGCCGCGGACTGCGAGATCAACGACGACCTCTATGAGGACGACCTGATCGAAGACGACGGCTGGGTGTTCCCCGATGACCTCGGCATGAGCGAGTTCATGGCCGCCGAGCACTATTACCGGCACCTGCTCGACAACGGTATACCGGTGCCGGTCCACATCGAATGCGGATCGGGATGCCACAGCCACGCCGTCCCATACGAACTCGGCACCGACAGCGACGCGCTCAGCGACTTGGACCGCGCGCTGCTCAAACGCGCCGTCGCCGCCGCGGTCGCCGACCACCAGAAAGCCCACGGCCCCGGAAACGTCCCAGAAGGGCTCGCCCGGTGGGCCCAACAGACATTGCACCCCAAAGTCGACTGGCGCCAACAGCTCGCGGCGGCGCTGCGATCGAGCGTGCATCACAAGACCGGGATGGCCGACTACACCTGGCAGCGGCCCTCGCGCCGCCAACAGCCACAAGACCTAGTGCTGCGCCCGGCCATGACCCGCCCTGTGCCGTCCATCGTCGTGGTGGTGGACACCTCCGGATCCATGTCACAGCAGGAACTGGACAGAGCACTAACGGAGATCAGCGCCATCATCGCCACCGTCGTTCCCGGCGACAGCGTCAGAGTCCTGGCGGTGGACTCCGACGTCCACACCGACCAGCACATCCACAACGCCAAGCTGATCCGGCTCGCAGGCGCAGGCGGCACCAACATGGCCGCTGGCATCGAGGCAGCCGCCGAGACCAAACCCGACGCCATCGTCGTCATCACCGACGGGTGGACCCCCTGGCCCCCGACCAGGCCCGCAGGCGCCCGATGCGTCATCGCCGCCCTGACTGACGACTGCAGGATGCGCGATGTCCCCGACTGGATCCAGACCGTCGACATGAGCGGAGACCTGATCTGATGCGCCCCACCCTCAGCGAAATGGTCGAGGCCGGTCTGACCGACGAGCGGCTGCAGTTCCTCGCGCTGTTGCGGCGGGTCCATCAACACGACTGGGGACTCGTGGCTCGCACCGCTCTGACGGCGGGCTCGATGGCACGGCTGCTGGAGGACGGCCTGTGGGACACTCCCGGCGCGGTGAGGTCGCCGCTGGGCCCGCTCGATGCCCTGCCGATGGGCTGGAGCGGCACCCAGGCCGCGGTGCAGAAGGAGTTAGAGCTTGCAGAGGAGGCGGGTTCGCGGTTCGTGACGGTGTTCGACGACCAGTTCCCGCTCAACCTGCGCCGGGCGTCGCGCACCTACCCGTTCCTGTCCTATGACGGCACCCTCGACGCCGACCGCGACGCTCACAGTGTCTATGTGGCGTCCGGTCGGCGCGCACCGTCCGCGGAGGACTTGAGGCGGGCCCGGATCATCGGGCGAGGCCTGGCCCGCAGGGGCGTCACCGTGATCGGCGACGTTCTCTCAGAGATCGACCGAACTGTGCTACAGACAGCGTTGGACGTTGGGGGACGCGCCGTTGCTGCGCTGTTGTACTCGCTGGGCCCGGTCCGCTACGGCTACAGGGGACAGCGGCAGTTGTGCGAGGACATCATCGCCTCGGGGGGTGCCGTGGTGTGTGCGAACTGGCCCTCGGACAGGCCGAACCAGTTCACCTTCCGCCCCAGCAACGGCCTCAAGATGACAATCGCCTCCGGGGCCGTCGTGGTGGAGCGGCCCCCGCCGTATGGTGCGCGCCGCGAGGCCCGCGGAGCCGTCAGGGAGCGAAGGCCCGTGTTCTTCGTAGGGCCGGTAACTGTTGAGGAGATCGATGTCGGAGACGACCCGTGGGACACCGCCGAGCTGGCCCCTATCTCCTACGTCGTCTACAACGGCGCGCAGATCGCTCGACGCCTCCGCAGCTTCTATGCCACAACCGAAGCCGGTGCGGCCAAGCACAGCCCGATGCCGTGGCAAGTCGAGCGACTGCGGCAACGCGCCGCGGGCCTAGTCACGGGCGTGGCGCCCCGAACCCGGTTCCAGCAGACGCGGTCGCTCCTGCGCGCTCGCTGCACGCCGCCCGCCTGGCTGCGCGAGTGGCTGGCAGAGCCAGCACAGAGACTGACCCGCCCCAGCAGCTCCGCCACCGAGACAGCCGTCGAGGCCCTACGTCTCCAGGAGGCGAGGAGAAGGAGCGCGGCCGAAGACGAGCGGTACAGGTTCACGTGGCGAGGCGAGACCGTGGAGCTCAAGGCGCGGCGCCGAGGTACAGGCCCCAACCCTCTCCAAGACCCGGTCATCAACGAGGGCTACTGGGTCCTGGCCCACGGCGAGCGTCCACGGCGCCGACGATCACCGAAGCGGCGCCTGTTCTCGGCGCGGCGGCCGCTCGCAGAGGCCGACCCCGACCGCACCGAATGGCTCGAGATGCTGCTGGCGCCGCTTAATGCGGGAATGATCGAGGTCGAAGAACTCCCACAAATCGACCGTGACCTGCAAGCGATAGCAGACGCAGACAAGGTCTGCTTCGCTGATGTCTCCTCGAACAACGCCGCCGCAGTCGCCATGGCTTGTGCGCACTGGACCGACCCCAAGGGCGCCGAATGGCTTCTATGGGCTCTGTCGGCGCGCCTCGAGGACAACCTCGACCCCGAGGTGGGACGCGGCGAGGGCCCGGGCTTGCTGGCATGGTCCTACTACTACAAGCTCGACAACAGAGGCTTCGGCCGCGACGCCAGCTGGACGACGCAGATGCCGCCCGCATTCTGGCGCCGGCTCACCAACCACCCCGACCCCAGCCTGCGCCGAGCCGTCATCGCGAGCGACCCTCAAGCCCTCGGCCGCGACCTGGCGCGACTCGTCGACGAATCCGGAATCTCCGGGGAGATCGCCGACATGATCGCATCCAACCCCCGAACCCCACCTGCGGCGCAGCTCCAGCTGGTGACACGCAGTCACCCCTCGCGCACAGCCGGCAGGATGGGCCAGAACCGGCGCACCTCAAGACGCCTCCTAGCCCGACTGGCTCGATCGCCCGAGTGGATGGTGAGAGACGTGGTCGCGGTCCACCGGCGAGCCCCGCGTCGGGCGCTTACCCGGCTGGCCAAAGACTGCAAAGCGATCAGGCAGGCGACTGCAGGCAACCCCCGAACCCCGAAGCGAACGCTGCGCGGCCTCGCCGCCGACCCAGAACCGCACGTAAGGATCGCAGCCGCCAGCAACGAAGCAATCCCCGCAGACGTACTGGCAACTCTTCTACAGGACGGCCATGAACGAGTGCGCGAGCATGCCGCCAACAACCCGAGAGCGAGCTGACATCGGGACTCCGAGCAACTCAAGCGAAATCGCCGCCTCGCGCCATGACGACCTAGTGAGCCGCGACAGCCTGGTGCGGTGCAGGTGTCACCTCAACAGGGGTGCCGGGGTGGGTTGCTGGACGCAGGCGCACGATCCCTGCGCCTTGCTCGGCGGGCCCAGAAAGGAGCTTGTTGCCACAGGCATGACGCCCAGCGGGTGCATAGTGCGATCACCCCCCACCCCGGCGATGATCCTGTTCGCCACCTACAAGTTTAGTGTCGCTGAGCTGGGACGATGGCAGGCCTCGGTGCCTAGCGAGCCAGCGATGCCATAATGCAGCCGTGACTGCCCTGCTGCGATCTGGAACCCCAACCGTCGACGAGATCCTGGAATGCCTCAACCACTACCGCATACGCGCCACCTACGAAGCAACAGGCACCGTCCTCGGATGCGGACCACGCAATGTCGGACAACTCCTGAAAGAAGCCCGACCGCTGTCATCTTGGATCGTCGCTAAGAGCGGACCACGCAAAGGACTGCCATCCGAAGACCCCTACCACGACAACCCGCTACTCATACACCCCGACCTTGAACTCAACCCCCACGTCATCGACACGTCACAGGAACTGCTGGCACTCATCACCGCCTACCGGATCAGGTACCTCACCCATGGCTGAACCAAACGTCCAGACAGGCGGGAGGGCTGGGGCTACCTGACACGGACTGGCGCGGCCGTCGCCGTCGTCGGCGAGTTGCGGGGCGGGCAATAGGGGCCGCCCGCTCATCGGGGTTTGCGGTCGCTGCGGCTGGGGTCTCCACGGGGCGGACGGCCAGCGGATTGCTGAGTCGTCTGGCTCTGCGGGTTGCGGCTGCCGGAACGTCCACAGGACGCGCTTTGGGGGCAGCTTGGCAAGAGAGGGGGCAACGGAGTAGCTGCCTCTGTGCGTACCGCGGCCAGCAACGAAAGATGCGGTGTGGGGCGGCCGATGAGCGAGAGGGCCGCAGAGCCGATACGGGCCCGCAGTCGCAAGATGATCCAGTCAACACGTTGAAGACGGAGCGGCCCGCGCCCAGCAGGCGAAGGTGGCCGCCGTCAAGGCGGCATTCACCTCAGGCGTCGAGGTGCCCGAGATAGCCCGGTCCGTGGGCGAGCGTCGCAGCACGATCAAGACTTGGCTCGCCAACGGCCGACTCCAACGCTAGCTCCAACAGAACCGTCAAGTGCGCCGAAGGACTCGCTCATGACGGGCGAGCGACGGTCAGCACCCTACGGTCCTGCTCCCTGCCGTCGACTTCGAGCAGGACGATGATCTCGGAGTCCCGATCGCCGGGCACGGGGATGTCGAGGACGCTTGTCAGGTACCCCTGCAGGCTGTACGGGAAGTCGTCCAGCGGCCCGTAGATCTCGACCTCGACCCTAGGCGGGCCGACGGCCTCCCATGACACCGTGACATCCCAGAAGCCTTCGACCAGCTCCGGGACCGGCGGGTTCCAGGTCGGCGGCCCGTGGGTCACATTGCAGAACCGGGGGAGCGGGGCCCGGGCGACGGAGCGAGAGTCAGACGCCGTTCCCGGGCGGTCCACGAATAGCGTCGTCTCGTCCTGGACGGCGCCCTCGTATTGGAGGCTGAGCTTGACCTCCGAATCGGTGTCGGCGGGCACCGAGACCCAGATGCCGTCGTTCCACAGATCCATGTCGGTGCGCGTCCGTGTAGCCGAATCAGGCAACGGCTCGGTCAGGGTGATCGTCGCTCCCGCCGGAGCGTCGGCGCGCCATGACACATCGATCCACCACGCGTCGCAGAACTGCTCTGGACCAGTGTAGGCAGCGCCGAGAATCTGAGGATCCCCGAACTCACCGCTGTCTGCTGCGAGCCCAACCGACAGCTCGATCACCGTTGTGGCCGTAGCAGCAGTCGTTCTAGTCGGCGGCGCAGGGGTCTCAGCGGTCGTTGTGGTCGTGTCACGTACTTTCGCGTCCGCATCATCGTTAACCGTGAGCGCAGGAACCATCGTAGTTGTGTCAACCGTGGGCCCGGCCGCCGTGGAGGTCGTGCCCGGCCAGACACCATCGCCCGTGGCAGGCTCAGTCACGCTAGGGGCCTGCGAGTATTCGGGTTCCGGCGGAGCGTCACCGCCGCACCCAGCAGCGAGCACAACAGGAGCGAGCACCGCGATGACTACGGGGCGGGTCCGAGCCATGGGTGGCTCCCTCCGGTGTGGTCGGGCATCGAATGCCGTTCAACGCCGTGCAACCCTCGCCCCGGAGGGAGCCATGGCGACGCCACAGCCACTACTTGGCTTGGATTGCATCAGGGGTTTCGGCAAACCCCCGACGTTGAACGGCAGCCGCAACGATAGCCGCAGCCACCCTGCGCCGTCCACGGCCGAAACCGCTCCGAACTCCGCTCCCCAAAGTGCGACGACCGCGCCAACGGCCTAGTCGCCATCACTATCGGAAGAGCCGTCCTAGGCGCTCCGCACGAGCGTTACGAGCCGGATACAGAGATGATCGTCGATTGCTTCACCGACACCGCCGTGCCACCCGACTTGGCGAAGCGAATTGCTGTCTCATACCAGAACTGGCGCAACTCAGAGTACATCAGCGCCGTCTCATTGATCGTCTTGACGATAGAGCCCATCGTGAGGTGGATTTGCCGCGCAATTGGCATCCACGCCGCTGAAGCAGAACCACGAAGAACTGGAGACGCCGATAGGCCGCGTCCGCTCACTCAGCCCACTGGTCGAGGATCTCGAAAGTCCACATCCGTCCGTCTCGGCCACCTAGGGATGCGCGGCCATACCCGCAACGTTTCTGCGGCGCACCGCAGCCATCCTCCGAAGTCGCTGAGTCGGCGGGAGGGGCTTGCTACCCCTACGGGTCGGCGCTACGGTGCTCGTCGCCAGAGAACGTCGGGATCGCCAATCCCGTTTAGCAACTGGAACCCACTGCGGGTGGGCCTCCCGAGGCTCCCTCCGGTCCGGTTGCAGGCGTTCTCTGGCAAGAGGCCCAAGCCCGCTCCGGAGGGGCCACCTATGCCTAGGACGGCCAGCCGTCGACAGCCGTTTCGCACGACGCAGTCGCTAGCTGTCGCCGGAGCGGTCCCCTCATCTGACGAAGCGGCCGATGACGAGCTGACCCTGGGAGCCGGCGCTGTGCCCGTTCGCCCTCCGACGTCCGGTGACCGCCTGTGTGCCTTCGGTGAACGCATCGGGCGAGCAGGCGTCGTTCATCTCTGAGCGGCTCTAACCAGAAAGGACATTGCGCTCATGCGGTATGGGATCGGAGCAGCGATAGGTGCCCTTCTGGCAGTCCTGCTGGGCATTCCGTCGTTCACCATCGACCGGGAGGCGAACACCGAGCCTCCCTTGTTTCGGGTCTACTGCGACCTGAACAAGACGGACTTCTGGGACTTCAAGTGTGTTCCCGGGGCTGGAACAGCAGCGATCATCCTTACTGGAGCAGGACTCGGAGCCATCGGCGCAGCAGCGTTCCGGCGCCGCACATCACGGCCGAGCCGTACGGCCACGGGAATCACCCACACGGCGCGGAAGCGAACCGATTCAGGATCGTACGCCGGACTTGGCAGCAGGATTGATGATCTTGTTCAGGAGGCAGCTCGCGACCTGGCCCGGAAGATCGACAACTACAACTACAAGTCCATCAATCATTCGAGCGTCTACCAGCACATCGACAGGTCGCTGAGGGAACGAGCGCGTGCGCTCGGGATCGGGGACCTCGCCAAGAGAGCACTGGATACTGCGATAGCGGACGGGACGCTGAGACACGAAACGGGTCTCACTTCCCGAGTTTCTCGAACATCACGACCATTGGTGTCCGAGGTGGAACTGGCTGCTAGTGCCACATCATCGGATCATGCACCAGCCCCTCAAGAGGATCCAGCGAAGTCCAGCAGCGATGCAGCGACACCTACGGGACAGGCGTCTGGGACAGAGCCCACAACACCGGAGCGGCCCGACGAACTAGAGAGCCTCATCCGCCTCAACGAGCGCGGCATCCTCACCGACGCAGAGCTAGAGGCAGCGAGAGCACGGCTGCTGAGAGGCCCCGGACGAGATGAAGGGCCGCGAGGTGATGTCCTGTAACGTCACTGCAGCGGGGTCGCCGCTAAATGGCGTGCCGACACCAGCGCCAATAGCCGTGTCCGACGGGGTTACTAGCGTGGCCAGCGTGGCCCCAAACCTCGACTTCGAAGCGTCCGTCGGGGCGGTGACCGACACCGGCCCCCGGCCTGTGAACGCCGATCGCTTCTACACGTCGCATTCGCCCGCTGACGGGTCGTGGGTTATCGCGGTGGCCGACGGCGTCGGCGGGCACCCCGAGGCTGCTGACGCCGCGGCTGCCGCCGTTGAGGGGCTTCCTGATCGCATCGAATCGCTCGACGCGATGAGAGACGCCTTCGTCGCGGCGTCTGACCGCGTGCTGGCCCTTGCGCCGTCCTGGGATGACTTCATCGCTCAAGAGCGCGCCGATTTCGGTGACGACAGGCTGTTCGACCTGCTCGAGGCGAGAACGGTCGGGGGGTCGCCTTACCGCTACCTGGCGAATTGCCCGCTGTGCACTCTGTACGTCGCGGCGTGGACCCCCACGGGCGGCCTGTTGGTCGCCTCGATGGGCGATACGCTCGCCTTCGAAGTGCGCTGGCCAGCCGATGTCGGCGTCATACAGCGGCGGGAACATCTCGCCGATCTGTTCGCAGGCCGGCCCCCTGAACAGCAGGCCACCGACCCCGACGGCGGCGGTGCTGGCCGCTGTCGCCGCTGCCCACACACCGGTGCCGATGAGTGTGGCCCTGAGACGGCTCTGGGCATGCAGCAGCGCCCGCAGCCGGCGCCCTCCTCGGCGAAGGTTCTCACTAGATGCATCACGTGGCGCCCCAGATGTAGGAGTAGTTGGTGGGGTGTCGTGGTACTACATGGGTCGTCTATCGGTAAGCCATAGTTTGTGCATGAGATAAGAGTGGGGTCTATATTTCTGAGCTTCAGCCGGCACGCGTAGTATCCCGGCTGCCCGGAAAGTCCGGGCACGCGTGACGGGGCAGCATCCCCAGTTCCTCTTGCGGGGGCTGGGGATGCTGCTCGCGGATCTCGTTAGTAGCGACGCGGTTCAGCGTTTGTCCCCCGATTCTGAGACCTGATCCGCCGCTTGCCAGCGGCGTTCTGGGGTCTCACCGCGCTGCGGCGCTCGCCGACTGGATGGCCGCGAGGATCGACGCGAGGCCGCCCTCCCGGGGGGAGGCGGGGCGGGGAGCGGTGGCTAACGTTCGGCGGCTCCCGAGTGCAGAAGGAGAGAAACCTCATGTCAGATCAAGTCCCCCAGAGTCCCGCGCCCGCCTACCCTCCAGTTGGCTCTCGTGAGCCGCACTGGACTACCGGTCCGGGCATCGGCTTCTTGGTGGCGGTGCCCGGCTGGACAATCGTCGGGCTAGCCGCGTTGACCGCTGTCATCGGCGTCGCAACATCCGGCGGCGGCGACGATGTGGGCGCTGCCGTCGGCGTCGCCATGCTCACAGCGGTGTTCGGGATAATCGTCGCCATCCCCGGCACCATCGTCTTCAACAAGTGCAAGCGTCGCTAGCGGCCCGCATGAAGGCTTCGCGTCAGCTCAATTGTGCAACGGAGACTCATCGGACACCCGGTCGCGCCCTGCTCCTGTTGGTGCGGGTCAACTGCCTACCAGCGCCAAGTAAGGCCGTCTGGAATGTGAAGCAGTATGCCGATGCCTGCAAGCACCCTTTCCGACCTGCCACCGACGAGCAGGCTGCCTAGTCGTGTCGCACGCCCTCGGTAGCTTGCCTCCGCGTTCGTGAACCAGTCCTTCTCAGGGAGGTTGCAATGGAGTGTCGTCGCCGCCTGTTGATGTCGGTGCTGGCGGTGTTCGTGGTGCTGGCAGCGGCCTGCGCTGCGGAGGAGGCCGACACCGGACAGGTTGGTGATACCGCCCCCGAGGCGGTCGCAGAGCAGGTGGAGCCGGAGGCACCGGAGCCAGACACGGCCGCCACCACGGCGGAGCCGGAACCGGAGTCCGCTCCGACGACTAGCGAGGTCGAGCCTGAACCTGAGTCCGCTCCCGAGGTGGAACCGATCACTACCACCAGCGAGGCGGGGGAGCAGGAATCAGACCCTGCTCCCACTATCAGCGCCACCGCTGAGGCTGCTGCGACGAGCACCGAGCCGGAACCAGAACCCAACGAACAGGCCGCGCCTGAACCAGAATCCGACTTCGACGCGATCCTCGAACCCGAGGCAGAGCCCGAGAGCGACTCGACGATGGTTCCGGAACCGGAACCGGAGCCAGAGCCGGAGCCCGAGCCCGAACCGGCGCCAGAGCCGGAACCCGAGCCGACTGAGCCCTCATCTGGGGCGGCCGCGGTGCTCGCTCTGCTGGACGCTCTCACGGTCGCCACGGAGCACACGAGCGGCTATGACCGCGACCTGTTCAAGCACTGGACTGACGAAGACGAAGACGGATGTGACACCCGCCGAGAAGTGCTGCTAGCGGAGGCAGTGGTCGTACCGGCGCAAGGCAGCCGATGCTCGCTGTCAGAAGGAGAGTGGATCAGCCGCTACGACGGTCTGACCGAACGGGGCAACGGCAGAGGCTTCGATGTCGACCACCTAGTGCCGCTCGCGGAAGCCTGGGAATCCGGCGCTCACGGCTGGTCATCGGACCGCCGCGAACAGTACGCCAACGACCTCGGCTACGAGCATTCCCTCATTGCTGTGTCGGCGCGGTCCAACCGCTCCAAGGGTGCCCAAGACCCTGCGACGTGGATGCCGCCGGATGTTGGGCAGCACTGCTGGTATGTGGCGGCTTGGGTGCATGTAAAGACCCGCTGGTCGCTGACGGTTAACACGGCCGAGGTCAACGCCGTACGCGCTGTGCTCTCAGATTGTTCCAATGCTGACCTGAGCATCGGGCTTCCGGCTCCCGTCGTCGAAGAGCCTCCCGCGGCCACCACCACGACAACAACTACTACCGCACCGCCCACCACCACGACAACGACTACTACCGCACCGCCCACCACCACGACGCAGGCACAGGACTGCCACCCCGCCTACACACCCTGCCTGCCCAACCTCCCCGGCGACGCCCTGAACTGCGGCGACCTCACATCGGACCAGAAACCGGTCACCGTCAACGAAATCGGTGTCGACCCCTACCGGCTGGACCGCGACGGCGACGGACGCGGCTGTACCAGTTGATCGTCGGAACCGGCTGCTCATTGGCGCCAGTACCGTGCGGTCATGGTTGATGCTGCTTGTGAAATCACATGGGGGTTGCACTTCTCAGGGCTGGTGGCGGAGTGCTCAGACTGCGACGCGACACACCAGGTGGCCGACATGGCCGACCTGGACAGGTGGGCCCGAGAGCACTGGCTGAACGCCCATCCGTGGGCTGCGCGGGTCAGAGTCGTCCGCGTCATGGACTGACAGATGCCGATCGGCCTCGCGGTGGCTGCGAGCCACCGTCCGCCTGGACCGGTTCACAAGAACCAGAGGACGATAGTGACGAAACCGCAGACACAGCCGAGGTTGGTAACGGCTTGGAAGCGGACCCAGTTGTACGCGCTCCGAACTGACGCCCGGTTGTTGGTGCAGCGGGTGCCCAGAGTCGTGATGAGATGGTCAAGTAGCGCCGAGTGGCTGTTGTTGCGCTGACGCATCAGATCTCCGATGTCTGGGCCCTGCGCCAACTGTCGTCCTGTCAAGTGGATGCCGATCCAGCACAGGGTGTTGGTTGCGACGATCATTAGAGCGATAGCGACGGCGGCGATGACCTGGGTGCGCTCCGCCTCTACAACATCGAAAGCCAACAGAGCGGCGACGAGAGTGCCAACTGGGATAAACCCCGCCGCGAGGGCTGAGGAGTTCCGTTGATTGGCGATCAGGCTGGCATCTTGCCTACGCATGTCCTCGGTCGTCTGGCGCAGGATCTCCTCTCGGGCCTGAATGGTCACAGCAGTCATTATCGCGGACGGATTCGAACGGCCCGGACCTAGGTGCAGCCCCTGTCCGACGAGCACTGACTCAGCGCCGCGCCCGTGGCTCCAGAGGTGCCCCGGTAGACACCGAAGTTCTCCGAAGCCGGTGTCACACCCCTTGCTATACTTCTGTATATGCAGAAATCAGCCGGGCGGCTGGTCTCCCAATCCAGGACGATCCATGCCGACGGAAGCCCCGTCTCCACAACGGCGGCGCGTCACATATTCGACGTCCGCATGTCTGCTTCGGCCAGCCGTTCGCCGGAGTCGGGTAGGCCCGCGCGGCTCCTCTCGGCCGGGCTGACCTGGACTTTCGTTCAGACAGGCGCTGCATATCAGGCTTCTGACCGTAGTTCGTCCACGACTTCGGTTAAAGGTCGTGGTGCATCATGGTGCAGACGCGCATCGAGGCGCCCCAGTCCAGCAAGACAGCCGGGCGCCTCGATGTGTCTCATCCGCATCGCCCAAGGGCGAGGAAGACGTGAGATGCACCGTAGCAGAACTTTTCTACCGGCATCAAAAGAACGGCCCGGTATTGACGCCCCGGACCCGATGCCGAGCTCGGCCGAGTTAGCAGTTGGCCGTCGGACGCGGCTCCCGGTTGGGCTGAGGCGCGCACTAGAGGCTCAGGCACGCAACCAAGTAGATCTGTGTACGGCTTGGACAGAGGTCGCGGCCGAGGTCCTGGCAGGGATCGCCGACACCTACCTGCTCACAGAGCGCCCTCTGAGTCGGTTCGCAAGCATGTTGATCTCGATGTTCGCCCATTTCGAGCGGCGTGGGGTGAAGCGGCTGCGCGACGTGACCGGGGATCTCACTCTGGAGTGGTGCTGGTCGCCGGTGCAGGGGCCGGACGGGTCGGCCCAAGAGCCCGCTCGCAACTTTGCCCGCGACCGCCAGTGGGTTGCTCGGGCCGCGTTCAAGGTGGCCGCACAGCTCGGAGCGCAACTGGATCCCAATGTCGCGGCGGGCGCAGGGATCAAGCGGGGCGACCCGGATGTGGCGGCCCGGCCCCTCACGGACCAAGAGCTGGACAGGCTGTGCGCATGTGTCGATGCCGGAACCGCGGCGTCTAGGCGGGCCCTTCTCGTAGCCATGTACATGGCGGGCGGCTCCGCTGCTGAGGCGGCCGCCGTGCGCACGAGAGACATCGACCTAGACGCGGGGACCGTCACTTTCTTGGGGGAGCGTGCGCGGGTGTGCGCCCTTGATGAGTGGAGCGCTCGAGCAATCGCCCGGTATCTGCGAGCCAATCCCACGGCACCCGACGAGCGTCTGTGCGTCAAGGCGGACACGCCGCGCGATGCGGCGGTGGACTCGGTCTCCATCCGGATGTGGAAAGTCATCAAGGAAGCTGGGTTCAGTAGCCGCAGCGGCATCTCGCCGCGCTCAGTTCGGCTCGCCGCGGCACGGCAGGTCCTCGAGAGCGAGGGCATCGTTGCAGCGGCCCGGTTCTTGGGATCGCCGTCGCTGGACAACACGGCCCACGCCTTGGGCCATGATTGGCAGTTCCAGCACAGCACCGCATGTCTGTCGGCGCCCGACTCTTCGGCGCGGTCAAGCGGTGCCGCTGGGTCGGCTGGCTGCGCCTCCAATGAGGGCCTGCGTGTCATCGAGGATCCACGATGACAGCGGGTCAACGGCTGTCGGCGGGCTGGCAGGAGCTGGTGCTGGCGCGGGTCGCCGACACCTACCGAACCAGCGAGCGCACCTACAAGAAGGTTGCCGCCAACGTGATGTGGATGTTCGCGTACTTCAGCAAGCGCGGCATCGAGGAATGGTCCGACGTGACCCCGGACATCACCCTCGAGTGGTGCTGGGCCGGGGCCAGCGGCCCCTACGGGTCGTGTGGCGACCCGTCCGCAAGCACCGCGCGCAACCGACAGTGGACGGCACGGCTCGTGTTCGAAGTGGTCGCAGGGCTCGGCGCGCAGATCGACCCGAACACCGCGGCGGGCGAGAAGATCAGGCGGGACGACCCGGATGCATCGGCCCGGCCCCTCACAGAGGACGAACTGCGCCGGATCTGCGCGCACGCCGACCCCGGTGTCGCGCCGTCGAAGCGTTCGGCAGTGGTTGCGCTGGTGCGTTCGGGGGCTTCCGCCGCGGAGGCGGCCGAGGTGCGCGTACGAGACATCGACTTGGAAGCGGGCACGGTCGCATTCTCGGGCGCGAGTGCGCGGGTGTGCGCTCTGGACGAATGGAGCGCCCAGACCATCGCCCGGTACCTGCGGGCCAACCCTCCCACGTCGCCCGTACAGCGGCTCTGCGTCACTGCCCGCACATCCGGTGAGCGGGCGACGGAGTCGGTGAACGCCCAACTTTGGAAGGTCATCAGCGAGGCCGGGTTCGCGGACCGCGCTGACATCTCCGGCCGCTCACTGCGCCTCACCGCGGCCCGGCGGGTGCTCGAGAGTGACGGAATCGAGGCCGCGGCGCGGCTCCTGGGCTCGCCGTCGCTGGACAACACCGCCAAGGCTCTCGGCTACTCCTGGCAGGAGCACGCGACCAGCAAGCCGCTCGGCTTCGGCCGTCGGGGCCCGACCATTGCTCAGGGCGTGGTCGATGAGGCCGCCGGGGTCTGCAGGGGATAGGGATGGCCAAGCCCCGCGAGAGCGAGCGTGTGCCGTTCAGTGACGGCAGGCCCATTGAGGCCGAAGTGCTCTACGGGTTGCTGGGCGACTCCGAAGACGTGGAGCGCGTCGACGGGCCGAGGCCGGCGGACTCACCCGGCGGCGGCGGAATCCGCCACATCAACCCGGTCCGAGATGAGGACTCGGATCTGCAGCGGCTCGAGGACGTGATGGTCTCGCCGTTCGTTTGGGAGCTGATGGACAATCTCGAAGAGTTCCACAACAGCCGCCGACCGCCGGGCGGGCCCGGCCGCAAGCGCGAGTACAAGCTGGCCGACATCCAGGTGATCGAGACGGGCACGCACTTCTACGGCAACTCCGACAGCGCCTGGCGCAACCTCAAGGATCCCAACACCTGGGAGCGGCTGTGCCGCGCGGTCGAGAGGGCGTTCCCCAACGACGAGACTCGGCGCCTGTCCAAGAAGCCCCCGAGCCGGCACCAGATCTATCGCGCGCGGCGCGACTACTTCAGCGGCGACGCGCTCAGGGAATTCAGGCGCCAGTACCGCCGCATTGCCCTCGAGGCAGCGAGGGACATCGGCATCTTCGATCCCAAGGCGGGCAGTTGGACCCATCCCGACAAGACACAGTGCATCGTCGGCGACAGTTCCTGGACGCCCAGCGCCACCAGGCACCATCGCAAGGACTCGACTGACCCCAAGACCGGCAAGACCCGCAAGTTCGATCCCCACGGCGACTATCACCACACCAGCGACGACAAGCCGACCAAGGTCCCCGGCCGCGACGTGGTGATGCTGTCGTGCCGCACCCAACACAGCAACGAGCGCATCATCATCGACTCTGAATTCATGCCCCCCAAGAAGAGTCTGAAACGCAAGAACCGCAACGACGCCGACTTCGCCGTCGACCTCCTTGAGGACCTCCTCGCAGAGAACGGCGACCTGCTCTGCGGCGGACCCGGTGGCCGCTCCGGCGGGCTGCGAGGCTTCATCTACGACATGGCGATGGACTCAGAGGCCAATGACAGAGTGCTCAGCAACAAGGTGCTGCCAATAGACAAAGTCCGCAGGCTCAAGGGCGGCCGGTACCGCGGCGGCAACCTCGGACCCCACTCGTTCAAGACCCGCAGCGGCAGCACCGAACACCACGACGTCAAGACCTGCAACGGCTCGACATGGGTGCTGCTGCCAGACAGCCGCGGCACAGAGATTGCGGTGCCGCTGCGCCGCAAGCACCTCTACTGGGGCGACGCGACGCGGCAGGGGTACACCGCCTACTGCGAAGTCGAGATTCCGAACGAACCCGCAGTTCCTCGAGGGCTGCGGGGAGCCACCACCACCGTGCGGCTCAACAGCACCCCCGAGGAGATCCACAACAATCCCCACACCCGCCGCACCCGATCGCTGCGCCCCATACCCGAGGCCGACCCCGACTTCGAGATCCACGGAAGCCGCGAGGACATCGAGTCCACCTTCTCGAACCTCAAGTACTGCCTCCGCGGCAGGCTCAGGTCCATCCACGAGGACTTCAACCGCTTCAACATCCTCTCGTACCAGATCCTGCGACTGTCCCGCACTCTGAGCGCGTATCACAAGCGCACGGCCACCACAGCGCCGCAAGCGATCCCAATAGCCGCCTAGCGCCCGCCCGCTCCGGCCTGGAACCGGCCCTCAGAAGGCCCCAGGCCACTCTGGCGCGCCCAGGCGCGTCCCGCGTCCCGCCAACGGCGCCATGGCGCGGGAAATCGGCCTGCTGATAGCCTGACCAGCCCGCAGGATCGGCTCCAAGAGCTAATTCGCGCAACAAATCGCGCAAACTCCGCCCTCGTAGCTCAGTGGATAGAGCATCGGTCTCCTAAACCGTGTGCGCA
>VXME01000097.1 GCA_009861545.1 Acidobacteriota bacterium
TCAGACACCGTGGCGCCGGCGCCGACGGTGATGCTGCGCCCCAGGCGGTCGATGTCGCGCACCTCCCGCATGCGCCGCAGGCTGAGGATCACCGAGGGCACCTCGCGCAGCGGCGTCGCCCCGCCGCAGAGCCCCGTGTTGCCGCCTTGGGGAACCACGGCGACGCCAGCCGCGGCGCAGAGGCGCACCACCGTCGCCACCTCGGCGGTGTCGGCGGGGCGGACCACCGCCAAGGCGTGGCCGTGGTAACGCCGGCGTTCGTCGACGAGCAACGGCGCCAGGACGTCCTCGTCGGTCCGCGTGTGCTGGGCACCCACTGCGGCGGCGAGGTCGGCGATCAGGTCACGACAACCGGCGGTCCCGTCGGAGTTGGACATCGGCCCGCCTTAGGTGTCCCTGGTGGTTGCGTCCGCCTCCGCCGGCAGGACCGCAGGAGGAACGAAATGGATGATCTCGCCGGACGGAGCCGTCGGCTGACCTCGGAGGCTCCCCGCGCCCACCCCCGCCGGCGTGGCGTGGCCGCTGGCGGCGCGGTTCTTCGGGTACGTCCGGTGGACGATGACAGCGGTAAAGAGCAGCAGAGCGGCCGCCGCCCAGGCTGCCAAGGCCGCTCCGCGGTCGAACGCGTCAGCGGCAACGACCAGCAGCCGTTCGGCCGCCGCCGCAGGCAGATCGGCGCCAGCGCCGACCGCGCCGCCGATCGAGTCGGATGCAGCCTCGGCCGTTGCCGCTGGCAGGTCGCCCAGCCTTCCGGAGACACCCTGCCGGTAGCCGACCGACAGCAGCGATCCCAACAGCGCGATGCCGACGGCCCCGCCCGTCTCGCGAGTCGTGTCGTTGAGGGCCGAGCCGACGCCGGACTTGTGCGGCGGGAGTGAACTGACGATGGCGTGCGCGGCGGTCGGCATGGTCACCGCCAGCCCGACGCCCAACACCGAGAGGCCCACCGCAGCAAGCCAATACGGCGACAGCGTCCTGACCGTCCCCATGATCGCCATCCCGGCGGTGCTGATCAGCAGCCCCGCGCTGAGACTGGACCGCGTGCCGGACCGGGCGATCAGGGCCGGGATGCGGGGCGCGATCAGGAACACCACCGCCGAGACGGGCAGCATCCGGACTCCTGCTGCGAGCGGCGAGTGGCCCTGCGCAAACTGGAAGAACTGGGTGAGGATGAACACGGTTCCGTACAGGGCGCAGAAGGTGGCGACCGCGGAGACGGCTCCGAGGGTGAAGACCCGATTGCCGAAGTAGGCCGGGTCGAGCATCGGGTACCGGACCCGGCGCCCCCAGCGGGCGTAGGCCCAGAGCCCCACCGCCGCGGCGCCGAAGCCTCCGATTACCCAGGGGTCTCGCCATCCCAGTTCGGGGCCTTCGATGATCCCGAACAGCAGGCAGCCGAGCGCCACGATCGACAGTGCCGATCCGACAGCGTCCAGCGGCCGCTGCTCCTCGTCGCGGGACGTCGGCACAAGCCAGGCAGCCAGCACCACGACGGCTCCGGCCACGGGAACGGTGAACAGGAAGGCCGACCCCCACCAGAAGTGCCGGAGCAGGACACCGCCGACGACGGGCCCGAGCATCCCGCTCAGGCCGGCGGCCGCCGACCAGGCAGCGACCGCCTTGGCCCGATCCGACGGCGGGAAGAGCGCCGCGCCGATCGACAGCGTCGCCGGCATGACCAGGGCGGCGCCAACCCCCATGACGGCTCGGTAGACGATCACCTGCCCGGCGGTCGTCGCGTAGGCCGCCAGCCCGCTGGCCGCACCGAAGATCACGATCCCGGCGAGCAGCACGCCCTTTCGACCCCGGCGGTCGCCGAGGGCGCCCAGCGGCAGCAGCAGGCAGGCGAAGGTCAGGATCTGGGCGTCGGTGATCCATTGCAGATCCGAGCCGCTGGCGCCAAGCGCCGTCTGCATGGTCGGCAAGGCGATGTTCATCGAGCCGAGGTTGGTGAAGACCATCACCATTGACGAGCACAGCACGGCGAGGATCAGCCAGCGCCGGGGGTGAGGTTCGACGGAGGGCCCCGGGGGGTTCTCGCGCATGCCGGGCGCATTGTACGGGGCCCGCCTCCGGCGCCGGGCCGGCCCGTCAGGAGCGGTGGTCGCCCGCCAGCGCCGCCGCGATGGCGGCGATGTGGGCGGGGGTGCTGCCGCAGCAGGCGCCGATGATCCGTGCACCGCCTTGGTGTGCCCGGTGGGCGTGGGCCGACAGCATCTCGGAGGTGCCGGTGTAGTGGAAGGTGTCGCCGCTCCAGTAGGGGATGCCGGCGTTGGGTTTGGAGATCACCGGGGTGCCGGGGAGCGCGGCGGCGATTTCCAGGGCGGCGGCCTCAGTGTCGGCGATGTTGTTGCCGCAGTTGGCACCGAGCGCGGCCAGGTTCAGGCCGCCGAGGCGTTCGGCCGTCGCGGTGGCGCTGACGCCCATCATCGTGTGCCCGGCGGTGTCGAAGCTCATCGTCACAGCCACCGGCAGGTTGCACGCTCTTCGGGCGCCCCGCACCGCGGCCTCCGCCTCGGAGAGGTCGCTCATCGTCTCGACCCACAGCAGGTCGGTGCCGCCCTGCGCCAGACCCTCGGCTTGGGTGGCGAAGACTTGCTCGCAGTCGGCGGCGGTCATGGCGCCCAGCGGTTCCAGCAGTTCGCCGGTCGGCCCCATCGAACCGGCCACCAGAACGGTCCGGGCGTCTCGGCGGCACTCGGCCTCGGCGGCCTCGCGGGCGATGCGGGCGGCGGACTCGTTCAACTCCAGGGTGCGCCCGTCGAGGTTGTGCAGCCGCAGCCGGGCGCCGTTGGCGCCGAAGCTGTTGGTCAGCACCAAGTCGGCGCCGGCCCGCAGGTGGCTGCGGTGCACGTCGCGGATCCGCCCCGGCTTCAACAGGTTGAAGCGCTCGGGCGCGTCGCCGGTGGTCAGCCCCAGGGCGAACAGCCGCGTCCCCATGGCGCCGTCGGCCACGACGTATCCCTTCGTCTCGAAGAACTCGGCGAACACGTCGCCCGCGCCGGTCATCGCCGCCACGGTACCGGTCGCCCCGCGCCGCTGGCATCCTCGACGGCCGTGAACACGGTCTGTAGAGTGCTTACAGCGATTTATCTCATTCTGAGAAAGCTCTGGGTAAGAGCATAAGACGGTGTAAGATATGTCTGATGGATCGCTTCGCCAATCCTTACCGTCCAGGTGCCGGGACCCCGCCGCCGGCGCTCATCGGCCGCGAGGATCTCATCGGGGGATTCGAGTTTGCGCTCCGCCGGGCCCTGGACTGCCGTCCCG